>NZ_JBHWJI010000025.1:67729-122408 GCF_042731515.1 Streptomyces sp. NPDC059850 | reverse complement strand
CCCCGTCGACCTCCCCTCCCGATCGCGGGGGCGGGGTCTGTGGTTATTATGGGCCGGCCCCGGGGTTGCCGGGCGCCCCCCCCGCTACGGGGGGGGGGCGGGCGCCGGGTAGTGCGAGGTCAGGCGGGGGTGATGTTCTCGGCCTGGGGGCCCTTCTGGCCCTGGGTGACGTCGAAGTTCACCTTCTGGCCTTCCTGGAGCTCACGGAAGCCGGAGCTGGCGATGTTCGAGTAGTGGGCGAAGACGTCGGGGCCGCCGCCGTCCTGCTCGATGAAGCCGAAGCCCTTTTCCGAGTTGAACCACTTGACGGTTCCGCTGGCCATTTTGCCCTCCAAGGGGACTGGAAGTCGGCTTCCGCACCGTGCGGGAGCCGGAGGTGATCGCCCTGGTCCTCAGAGACTCTGAACAGAAAGGTCGCCCGTGAGCACGCTCACGGGCGACCAGTACTTCGGAACCATGACAGCTGGTGCTGAGGCTACACCGGCAGTTGCCCCTTTCTCGCCAAGGCAACGGCCCCGGACCGGGTGTGGGGGCCGGAGTTGTGTGATCTGGCCGCATGGAGCGGGGCCGATCGGCCCCGGTGACGGCGGCCGGAGGAGTCCCGGCGTGCCGATTTACACCTCACGTTGACGTCAGGTTCTAGAGTAACGGGCATCGAATGAACGTCATTTCGACCAAAAAGGTGAGGCAGGACATTATGCGCGCAGCCCGTTTCCACGCATACGGCGGAGCGGAGAGCCTGGTGATCGAGCAGGCTCCCGACCCCCGCCCCGGATCTGGTGAGATCCGTGTCCGCGTCGCGGCGGCCAGCGTCAATCCCATCGACTGGAAGCTGCGCACCGGCGCCCTGCACCAGTTGCTTCCCCTGGAACTGCCCGCCATTCCCGGGCGCGATGCCGTCGGCGTGGTCGACGAAATCGGTGACGGAGTGCAGGGGGTGAGCGTCGGCGACCGCGTCTTCGGGCTGGGTGGCGTCACTGGCGCAACGGCAGAGTTGGTCATCCTCTCGGCCTGGGCCCACGCCCCCGCCACGTGGAACGATGAGCAGGCCGCGGGCGCCGGTCTCGCGTCCGTGACCGCGATGCGTGGACTGAACGCGCTCGGCTCCCTCGAGGGGCGCACCCTTCTCGTCGAGGGCGCCGCCGGAGGCGTGGGCAGCGCGGCGGTCGAGATCGCTGTGGCACAAGGTGCCACCGTGATCGGGACAGCCAGCGAACGCAACCATGACTTCCTCACCTCTCTCGGCGCCGTTCCCACCACCTACGGCCCTGGCCTCGCGCAGCGCCTCACCGCTCTCGCTCCGCACGGCGTCGACATCGCGCTCGACACCGCGGCCTCCGGCTCGCTGGACGACCTCGTCGCGATCACGGGCGACCCGACGCGCGTCGCGACGGTCGCCGACCACGCGGGCGGGCAGCGCCTGGGCACGCATGTGGTCAATGCGGAGAACGACTCCACCCTCCTGTCCGCGGCCGCGGAACTGGGGCGCCAGGGCCGCTACACACCCCGTATCGAACAGACCTATCCCCTGGAGGAAATCGCCGACGCCCACGCGCACGCCGAGCGCGGACGCACCCGCGGAAAGATCGTCATCTGCGTCTGACGTGGGGACATGGCCCAGGTGCGAGGTCACGTGCCTGGGCTGCCGCGCGGGTCAGTTGTGGGTTTGTAGGGCGGGGTAGTCGGTGTAGCCGGTGGGTCCGCCGGTGTACATCGCGTACTTGGCGCGTACGGCGTTGATCGGGGCGCCGGTGCGGATCCGCTGGACAAGGTCGGGGTTGGCGAGGAACGGACGGCCCAGCGCGATGAGGTCGGCGCCCGCGTCCAGGAGGCGTTCGGCGGCTGCGCGTCCGCCGTCGGCGGGGATCTGGTCGGCGGGCAGGAGCGGGTCGGTGGTGCCGGGCGAGATCCGCAGGCCGGTGCGCTCCGGACCGATCGCGTCGATGACGGCGTCGACGACCTCTGTGGTGAAACGGATGCGGTTCTCGATGGTGCCGCCGTACGCGTCGGTGCGCTGGTTCGTGTTGGGCGCGAGGAACTGGTGGAGCAGGTAGCCGTTGGCGCTGTGGACCTCGACGCCGGTGAAGCCCGCGTCGACGGCGCGGCGGGCGGTGGCCGCGAAGTCGGCGATGGTCTGCCGGATGTCGGCGGACGTCATCTCGCGCGGGGTGCCTGCTTCTTGGAAGCCGGTCGGGGTGTAGATGGGGTCGGGCAGCCGGATCGGCGAGGGGGCGAGGGGAGTCAGGCCGCTGTTGTCGGGGTGGCCGACCCGTCCGCCGTGCTGGATCTGCAGGAACATCGGGCCGCCGCCCGCGGCCTGGACGGCCTTGGTGACCTGGCGCCATCCGGCGGTGTGGGCATCGGTGTGCAGGGCGGTGATGTTCGGGTAGGTCTGGCCGACCGCGTTGGGGGTGGAGGCTTCGGCGATGATCGCTCCGGCGGTGGCACGCTGGGCGTAGTACTCGGCCATCAGCGGGGTGGGAGTGCCGTCGCTCTCGGCGCGGTTGCGGGTCATGGGGGCGATGACCAGGCGGTTCGCCAGCTCGTGGGAGCCGAGACGGCCGACGAGTTCCTGGTGAGCGAGCTGATGGTAGAGCGGGCCCGCATCGACCGCATGATCGAAGACCTTCAGCGCTCCCGCTCCCTGCTGGACAGCGTCATCGACACCGCCGCCAACACCACGCGGCAGCCGGACGACGAGGCGGGTCCGGCGCGGCGGGCATAAGCGCCGTCTCCGGCCTTGAGGGAATGGGGTGAAGGCCGTCGCACCGCGGTGCTGGCCGCCAGGGGTGATGACCGGGCCGTGCTGCGCCATCACCTCACCGGGAATCCTGTGCCGAGGTAAGGCGCTCGCTCAGCGTGGCGGCGAATTCCTCCGCCCGCGCCAGCTGGGTCCGCAGGTCCGCCACCCGCTGCTGTGCGGCCTCGTGGAAACCGTTCACCCGCTCCAGCAGATCCTCCCGCTCACCGGGCGGCAACTCCGCACCGGAGTCGAGGTGGTCGGTGGCCTCCAGCAGGTCGCGCATCTGGTCCAGGGTGAAGCCGAGCGGCTTCATGCGGCGGATGACCATCAGGCGGGCGACATCGGCCTCGGCGTAGAGGCGGAAGCCGCCCTGGGAGCGGGCGGAGGGGACGACGAGGCCGGTCTCCTCGTAGTGCCGGATGGTGCGCAGGGACAACTCGGTCCGCGCGGCGACTTCACCGATCTGCATGTGCTTGCCGTCCACACCCGTGATCCTCTGGCCCTTCTCGCTCTCCGGCAGGCCGCGTCCGGTCGCGACCCCCTCCCGATCTCTACCCTAACGTTAGGGTAGAGTTGCTGGCGGCGTGGGCGGCCTGCGGCTGCCCGCCATTGCCGTGTCGGGGCCGATGGCGCCCCCGGCGAAGATCCGATTCTTGCAACGCCCCGGCCTTGCTGAAGGGGCGCGCCCGAGCTTGAGGTTCCTACTCCCTTTGTCTGGTTCCGCGATGTCCCCGGCCGCCCGCCTGCGCGGCCTGAAGCCCGATTGGCTGACCGATCCGAAGGTCTGGCGTACCGAGGTCCTGGCGGGCCTGGTGGTCGGGCTCGCGCTGATCCCCGAGGCGATCTCGTTCTCGATCATCGCCGGGGTCGACCCGGCCATCGGCCTGTTCGCCGCCTTCACCATGGCCGTAACCATCTCGCTCGTCGGCGGGCGCCGGGCGATGATCTCCGCCGCGACCGGTGCCGTAGCGCTGGTGATCGCGCCGATGAACCGCGAGCACGGCCTGGGCTATCTGATCGCCACGGTGATCCTCGCCGGTGTCGTCCAGATCGCGCTCGGCGCGCTGGGCGTGGCGAAGCTGATGCGGTTCATCCCCCGCTCGGTCATGGTCGGCTTCGTCAACGCTCTCGCCATCCTGGTCTTCATGGCCCAGGTCCCCGAGATGACGGACGTGCCCTGGGCCGTCTATCCGCTGCTCATCAGCGGCCT
The DNA here is from genome assembly GCF_042731515.1 of Streptomyces sp. NPDC059850. NCBI lineage: Bacteria > Bacillati > Actinomycetota > Actinomycetes > Kitasatosporales > Streptomycetaceae > Streptomyces > Streptomyces sp. NPDC059850. The sequence goes on along the minus strand of NZ_JBHWJI010000025.1, from coordinate 118,455 downwards.
GACGCTGATGGTGTTCTTCCCGAAGGTCACCACCGTGATCCCGGCCCCGCTGGTGTCGATTGTGATCCTCACCGCCATCACGGTCGCGGCCGGGATCGCGGTGCCCACCGTCGGCGACAAGGGCGACCTGCCGTCCTCCCTGCCGGTCCCCGGACTGCCCGACGTGCCCTTCACCCTGGACACCCTGACCACCATCGCGCCCTACGCCTTGGCCATGGCCCTGGTCGGTCTGATGGAGTCGCTGATGACGGCCAAGCTGGTCGACGACATCACCGACACCCACTCCAACAAGACCCGCGAATCCATCGGCCAGGGCATCGCCAACATCGTCACCGGCTTCTTCGGCGGCATGGGCGGCTGCGCCATGATCGGCCAGACGATGATCAACGTGAAGGTCTCCGGCGCCCGCACCCGCTTGTCGACGTTCCTGGCGGGTGCGTTCCTGATGGTGCTCTGCATCGTCTTCGGACCGGTCGTCTCCGACATCCCGATGGCCGCTCTGGTCGCCGTCATGGTCATGGTGTCGTTCACGACCTTCGACTGGCACTCCATCGCCCCCAAGACCCTCAAGCGGATGCCCGCCGGGGAGATCGCCGTCATGGCGATCACCGTCGCGGTCATCGTGGCCACCCACAACCTGGCCATCGGCGTCGTCGTCGGCTCGATCACCGCCATGGTCGTCTTCGCCAGGCGCGTCGCCCACCTCGCCGAGGTCACCGCCGTCACCGACCCCGACCACACGACCGTCGTCTACCGGGTCACCGGCGAGCTGTTCTTCGCCTCCGCAGGCGACCTCGTCGGCCAGTTCGACTACGCCACCGACCCGAAGAAGGTCGTCATCGACCTGTCCGCCGCCCACATCTGGGACGCCTCCTCCGTCGCCGCCCTCGACGCCATCGAGACCAAGTACGCCCAGCGCGGCAAGGCCGTCGAGATCACCGGCCTGAACGACCCCAGCGCCCACCTCCACGGCAAACTCAGCGGCGAACTCACAGCCGACCACTGACCTGCGAAGCCGTCCAGGAACCAGCCGGGTCACGTACCCGCGCTCTGGCACACGACGTCATCGCGTCAGTAGGGTCACGTGGCGGATTCCGAATCGGCGCATCGGAAGGCGGACGCTCAGGTGAAGTACCGACAGTTAGGACGCTCCGGCGTTCAGGTGGGGCAACTCGCCCTGGGTACCATGAACTTCGGCCAGCACACCTCCGACCAGGAGGCCCACGCCATCATGGACAAGGCCCTCGACCGGGGGGTCAACCTGTTCGACACGGCCGACATCTACGGCGGGCGGCTGGGGGAGGGGGTCACCGAGCGGATCATCGGTGAGTGGCTCGCCCAGGACTCCTCGCGGCGGGACCGGATCGTTCTGGCGACCAAGGCCTTCGGCCCCATGGGCCGGGACCGCAACTCCGCGCGCCTGACGGCGCTGCACATACGCAGAGCCTGCGAGGACTCGCTGCGCCGCCTGCGAACCGACCGCATCGACCTGCTCCAGATGCATCACATCGACCGCGTCACCCCCTGGGAGGAGACGTGGCAGGCTCTGGAACTGCTCGTGACCCAGGGGAAGGTGCTGTACGTCGGCTCCTCCAACTTCGCCGGATGGCATCTGGCGCGCACCCAGGAACGTGCCGAGCGGCGGGGCCTGCTGAGGCTGGTCACCGAACAGTCGGTGTACAACCTGATGCAGCGTACGGTCGAGCTCGAGGTGCTGCCGGCATGCCGTGACTACGGCATGGGGCTGCTGCCGTACAGCCCGTTGAACGGCGGGCTCCTCGCCGGAGCGGCGGCCCGCGCGGACGGCGGCAAGCGGACGGCCGTGCCGAAGGCCAGGCGGCTGCTGGAGGCAGAGGGCGAGCGGCTGGCCGCGTACGAGCAGTGGTGCGGGAAGATCGGCGCGGCCCCCGCCGCCGTGGCCCTGGCGTGGCTGCTGCACCAGCCGGGTGTCACCGCTCCCGTGGTCGGGCCGCGCACCCTGGAACAGTTCGACGGGGCGCTCGCGGCGCTGAAGCTGAGCCTCGACAGCGCTCAACTCGCCGACTTGGACGAGATGTTCCCCGGCCCCGGAGGTGCGGCTCCCGAGGCGTACGCCTGGTGACGCCGCGGCGGGTGCCGCTCCGCCCCGGTCTCGTCGTCGGCGTCAGCCGTGGCGAACAGCCTCAGGTGTTCCTCCCGCACCAGCCGGAATCTCAGGGCGGTGGAGACCACGGCGGCGCGCTGCCAGTTGATCCTGGCCCCGGCATCCCGCGCTGACCTGGTGTCGCCGCGCACGCGGAGCTTGCGCCGGGCGAGGTAGCTGATGTGGTAGTTGACGGCGGCCTCGGTGATGCCCGCGCACAGGCCGTGGTGCTGGAGGCGTCTGACGATCTCGGGCGTGCTCGGGATGGCGGGGCTCGATGAGTCGCGCAACCGCGGCTCGCACAGCGCCACCAGCACCATGAAGTACTTCGCGTGCTCATCGAGGCCGAAGGCGGACGTCGGCTCGTCCGGGCGGTGTGCCGGGCGGGCCGACGGTTCCGGCGAGGCGAGGTAGGCGGGGTCGGGTGCGGTGACGGACAGGCACACCAGCCCGGTCGGTGAGGGCAGGGTGATCCGGGAGCGGGTGAAGGGGACCGGCATGTCCGCCCGCCCGGGCGGCACGCAGACGTATTCCCCGCTCCCTTCCTCGTTCTCCACCACATACGTGCGGCTCCGGCTCAGGTTGGTGATCAGCCAGAAGCGGTCCACACGACGGATGCGACCCGCCACCGGCTCGCCGCTCTCGTCGTCGAGCGGGATGTCCACCGGGGTGTTCGCGAGGCCGGCGCCGAACGTCATCTCCTCCTCGCACACCACCTCCACGGCGGGGGCGGAGCCCCCCGGCGTCCCGGCCACCACGACGCGGAGCGCGAGTGCGGACCATCCCATGTGTGCTTCCCCTCTTCCGTGCTCCCCGTCATCGGTGTCCGCGTGTGCCGGGCCCCTGCCGCCGGGCCGGACGCGGTCAGTGCGGTTTCATGACCACCTCGAGCCGGTCGAAGCCCTGGAGGAAGTTCGAGGCACGCCGGACGGGCTCCCCGGCGAGTTCCACCGTGGCGACCCGTCCGGCCATCACCTCCAGCAGGCAGCGCAGTTCGAGCCTGGCCAGCGCCGCCCCGACGCAGTAGTGCGCCCCGGCTCCGAAGGCGATGTGCGGGTTGGGCCGCCGGTCCGGCAGGAAGGTGTCCGGGTTGGGGAACACCCGCTCGTCGAGGTTGGCCGACGGATACCACAGCACCACCCGGTCCCCGGACCGGACCGTGACGTCGCCGATGGAGGTCTCCCGGACCGCGGTGCGCATGGCGTGCAGAGCGGGCGACGTCCAGCGCACGATCTCCTCGACGGTGGTTCCGATGAGCCGCGGCTCGCTCCTCAGCCTCTCCCACAGTCCGGGCTGCCGGGCGAAGAGCAGCAGAGCACCCGCCAGGGCGTGCGGAACGGTTTCGAGTCCGCCGTTCATCAGGCCGTCGCAGTTGAGCAGGATTTCCTCGTCCGTCAGTGGCGTGCCGCCCGGGTTCGCATGGGCCAGGGCCGAGACGATGTCGTCGCCAGGCTGCTCGCGGCGCATGTCGAGCAGTTCGTCGAAGTAGGCGAAGATCCGGGCGTGGGCCGCCGTCCTGGCAGCTTCGGCCTCCGGGCCCGGATCGGTGTGGTCGAACGCCTCGGCCATCGTGACGGTCAGGGAGTCCCAGTCCTGCCTCGGCACGCCGAGCATGTCCAGGAGCACCCATTGCGGCACCCGCGCGGTGAGTTCCCCCACGGCGTCGAACGCGGCGCCGCGTGCCAGGAGTTCGTCCAGGCGTGCGGCGACGCGCTCCCTGAGGACTACGCCCTGCGACATGACCGACCGGCTGCCCAGCCAGACCTGGTGCGCCGCCCGCAACCGCGCCTGCGCCGCCCCGTCCGAGACCACCAGCATGCGGCCCGCGGCGGCCCGTACCCCCGCCGGGTTGCTGCCCAGCCGCATCCCCTGCTCGGAGATGAACGTGTCCGGTCGGCCCAGCACCTCCTCGCACTCCCGATGCGTGGTCACCGACCAGAAGCCGCCCGCCAGCGGGGACTCCGTCCAGGCGACGGGGTGCCGGGCGCGGGCTTCGCGCCACATCTCCAGATGCGCGGTCCCGGTGTACAGCCCCGGGTCGGCCAGGTCCATGCCGGGCGGGCCGGCGGCCCATACGGGAAAACGCCCCTCCATTGCTTCCCTCCAAATCAACTCGACGTATTGTGCGGTCGATCGGTCTCCGCAGGTTCCCGGGCCGTACCTCTATTTCTAGAGGATGACACGCGCCGACCGGATGGTTACGATTTCCCGAGGTGTGGACATGCCCTGCAGGCTGCGTTTCGGTACCCCAGGTATACGGCCGCCGCACGCGGCGAAGGAGTGGCTGATGTTCAAGGAAGCGACCGTGTTTGCTCCGGTAGTCACCAACGACCAGGGGCGGGTCTCCGTTATTTTCTCCGCGGACCATCCCGGATACCGCGACGAGGAATACCAGAAGCATCGCGCCCGGATCGCCGACGCGGCGCTGGGGTACCGGCTCGGCGAGCCGGTACCCGAAATATCGTACACACCGGCCGAGGACGAGATCTGGCGGGCGGTCAGCGCGGAGCTGCTGAGCAAACACCGGCAGCACGCCTGTCGGCAGTACCTCATCGGGCGCAATCTGCTGCCGTTTCCGAGTGACCGGTTGCCACAGCTCGGCGAGGTGTCCGCCGCCGTGCGGCGGCTGACCGGCTTCACCTTCAGCCCGGCAGCCGGCCTGGTCGAACAGGAGGACTTCTACGGTTCGCTGGCGGACCGCAGGTTCCAGGCAACCCAGTACATTCGCCACTCGTCCTTTCCCCGTTTCTCTCCAGAACCCGACATGATTCATGAAGTCGTCGGTCACGGAACCCATCTGGCGAACCAGCGGCTGGCGGATCTCTACCAGCTCGTCGGTGAAACGGTGCGCCGCCTGGAAACCCGCGAGGCGATCAGTCTTATATCGCGCGTGTTCTGGTTCACCTTCGAATACGGGCTGGTGCTGGAGGATGGTGTTACCAAGGCCTGCGGCGCCAGTCTTCTGTCCTCCTGCGGGGAACTGGAGAAGTATCACCAGGCCGACATCCGGCCGCTAGACATTGTGGCCATGGCCAGTCAGAAATACCTGATCCAGCAGTTCCAGCCGGTGCTTTTCCGTGCCGATTCCTTCAGCCACTTCGAGGATTTCCTCTGCGGATTTCTCACCACCTTGCAGGATGACAGCCCGCTGGTCGCGGCCTGAGGCCGGTCAGGGGCGGCTGTGCGGCGGGAGTACCCGTAGCAGGTTCTCGTGGAGCAGCATCGCCGCCTCGCGCCGCCCCACGCCGGCCAGCACGACCGGCCCGTCGACCACCTCCCGGACGAGCCGCTTCAGCCCGCCCGCCCGGCGGCCCAGCGGCCAGTCCGTACCGAACACGATCTTGTGGTTGACGCCGAGCCGGAACAGCCGGTTCAGGTGCGTCTTCCAGTCGGGCAGCGTCGGGGTGCTGCCGAACCCGCCGATGTCCAGGTAGACGTTGAACCGGGCCGCGGCGAGTTCGGCCGCCGAGCCGACGTGTGTCAGCCCGGCGTGCCCGAGGATGAACGGCACCGTGGGGAAGTCCCGCGCCGCGCAGTCCACCAGGACCGGGCGGGCCGACCGGTTGTCCAGCCGCCGGGCGCTGGGACCGGTGTGCACGAACACCGGCATCCGGCGGGCGGCGCAGATCTCGTAGTAGGGGTAGAGCCGCCGGTCGGACGGCGAGTAGCCGCAGGGCGGATAGAGCTTGATGCCGTCGATCCCCCCGGCGTCCAGCGCCTGGGAGAACTCCGCCACCCCGTCCTCTCCGCGCCGCGGGTCCACGCCCAGGAATCCCCAGAACCGTCCCGGGTGGCGCCTGATGATCTCGCGGTGGCGCGCGGCCATCTCGGGGGGTGCGGGAGCGCCGTCGATCGTCAGCCCGAAGTCCGGGTACAGCAGGACGGACCGGCCCACCCCGGCCGCGTCCATCTCCACGATCAGCCGGTCGGCGAGGTGGTCGCCCATTTCCTGTGCGTACCGCGCGGCGATGCGGTCGGTCTCCGCGGGCAGGCCCATCGCCGTCAGCCGGGCCGTCACGTTCCCGGCCACGTCGTGGGTGAATCCGTGGGGGATCAGCTCGGTGGACGCCACATGGCAGTGGCCGTCATAGACGATCACGGCATGCAGTGGGTGACGAGGGTGCGGATGGTGACCCCGTGCTCCGGGTCGAAGCTGCCGAAGTCGAAAGCGCTGTCCGTGCGGTCCTCCAGATAGGACACGAGGCCCACCAGAGCCATCGAGTCCAGCAGGCCCGAGTGGCTCAGTTCCGTCTCCGCGGTGACGTCGACATCCGCCTCGTCCTCGTTCCACCGTGCCACCCAGGCGATCAGGTCCTGCTCCAGCGTCTGGACATCGGTGTCCGTCATCGGTCAGCGCCTCCTTGGGTCCGCCCGCGGTTCAGCAGGCGGAGACTGTTGCCGCTCATGATCAACCGCTGTTCCGACCGTTTGACGCCGTCGAAGACGCCCCCCTGCCGGTCGAACTCCTTCACCAGCGACGCCAGCGACCGGCTCTGCCGGTACGAGGGCCAGCAGGTGCCGAAGAGGATCTTGTGGGAGATGCCGCTCCGGAACAGTCGGTTGAGGTGGTTCTGCCAGCCGTCCGCACTGAGCACCGAGTGGAACTGGCTGATGTCCAGGTACACGTTGGGACGGTGCGCGCACAGATAGGCCGCCTCGTCGACATGGGTGACCCCGCCGTGTCCCAGGATGAAGTCGACGCCGGGGAAGTCGCGCGCCGCCGTGTCCAGCAGCAGCGGCTCCGCCCAGGTGAAGTCCAGCGGGCCCCAGCCGGGCCCGGTGTGGCTCAGGACCGGCAGGCCGTGGTGTGCGCACACCTCGAAGTACGGGTAGAGCCGCCGGTCGCTCGGCGAGTACCCGCACGGCGGGTACAGCTTCATCCCGGCGAATCCGTACTCCGTCACACACCGCTCGAAAAGATCCAGGCCGTCCTGTCCGGCCCGCGGATCGACGCCCCAGAAGACCACGAACCGGCCCGGGTGGCGGCGGACGACCCGGTGGTGCAGTTCGGCCAGCTCGGGCGGCGAGAGCGCGCACGTCGCGGCGTACGAGAAGTCCGGCGCGATCAGGAACGCCTGGTCCACCCCGGCGGTGTCCATCTCGGCCACCAGCTGGTCAGCTTCGGGGTCCTGGTACAGGGACGCCACCTGGTCGGTGATGCGGCCCAGGGTGACGGCGTGGCCGTAGGCGGACAGCCGGTGGTACGCGTTGGCGGCCTGGTACTCGATGAAGGCCCGCGGCACGGCCAGTTCACTGGCCAGGTTCACCTGGGCGTCGATGATCCGCGGCGCCGCTCCTGAGCCCTGCGGTACCGTCGCCTCCGCCTCATCCACCGTGGCCGACCGCCTCCGCGAAGTACTCCGCCGCGCGGATCCTGCTGAGCTTCAGGTTCGCCGTCAGGAATCGCTGGTCGGAGCCGAGCGGGCTGGCGGAGAACACCAGGGACATCACGCGTTCACTCGCCTCCAGCCCCCGGTTGACCTCGTCCACCGCCGCGCGGATGCGCTTCGTCAGAGCGGCGTCGTCGGGTGCCGCCGGGGTCACGATCGCGCCCAGCCTGCCGGACTGCGGGGTGGGTACGACCACGAATTCGGCGACGCCCTCGATACCGGTGAAGGCACTCTCGATCCGCGCCGGGTGGACCTTGCGCCCGCTGCCCAGGGCGATGACGTCCTTCTTGCGCCCCGCCAGGGTGAGGAAGCCGTCCTCGTCGAGGTCTCCGTAGTCGCCCGTGGCGATGCCGCCGTCGGGGAGGAACACGTCGGCCGCCTGGTCGTCGTGGTCGAAGTAGCCGCTGCTGAGCGGGGCGGGCCGGTCGATGACCAGCTCCCCGTCGGGCCGGAAGATCACCGCCGAGGGATCGATGAGCCGGCCGACCGTGCCGTTCCGGTGGGCGTCGGGGGTGTTCCAGGCGACCATGCCGGTCTCGGTCAGACCGTACGCCTCCAGCAGTGACACCCCTTCGGCCCAGTACGCGTCCAGAGTCGCCCGGCGTATCGGGGCCATGCCCGTGATCAGGAAACGGACCGCACCGCCGAGGAAGTCAGGCAGCGAACCGCCGCCGGTCTTCCGGTACAGCTGGAGCAGCGTCTCGTAGAAGACCGGCGGCCCGATCAGGAAGGTGGGCCGGGTGTCACGTACCGCGTTGAAGACGCGCTGGTACGGCGCGAGGACCAGGTCCGCGCCGAGCCACAGGCAGCAGTACACCGACAGCCGCTGCTGGTAGTTGGAAAGCGGCAGGAAGATCAGGTGCCGGTCGGCGCTGGTCACCTTGAAGTGCTCGATGAAGAGGGCGATGACGTACTCGGTCCCCTTGGCGCTGATCTGGAGGCCCTTGAGCCGGCCGGTGGTGCCGGAGGAGTAGACGAGGCTGTGCAGGTCCTCGCCCACCACCCGGGTAGCCGAGTCCGGCACCACGGCGGGGCCCGGAGTGCCGTCCGGCGCGATGACCGCCGGCACGCCGGGCGGCGGGTCGTCGGTGATGAGCAGGGCCAGGCCGTGGTGGGCGAGGAACTCTCCGGCGTCCGGCAGTTCCTGGGCGTCCGGGAACGCCTTGATCACCGCCCCGACCATGAGCGCCGCCAGGTCCCAGGACACCCAGTCGATGCTGTTCCGCGCCCGCAGGCCGATGACGTGGCCCTCGCCCACACCGGCCGCGGCGAGCTGGTCGGCCCGGGCCCGGACCAGCTCGTGCAGCTGCCGGTGGGTCATCTCCTTCCGGCCGCCGGAGACATCGATCTCCACGACGCGTGCCGTGTCCTCGTCCGCATAGCGGTTGCCGAGTTCGGCCAGCTTGACGCTCACGCGGTCACCTCCTCCGTCTGTACTGCGTTGAGTAGTTGGGTCAGCCGCTGCGCGGCGAAGAAGCCGATCCGGCCGCCGAGCATCTCCTCGTACGCGCCGCTTCCGGTGTCCCAGGAGATGGACACCCGTACCTCGCAGCCGTCCGGTCCTGCGGGCCTCACGTGGACGGCCCGCTCCAGCGATGTCCACAGCCATCCCGGTTCGGCGCGCAGCACCATGCCGTCGCCGCGTTGTTCGCAGCGGTCCGGCCACACCACCAGGTCGTCGCCGAGCCGTCCGGCGAACTCCCCGGCCCGCGGGTGCGGGTCCGTGGCGTGCATGGCGAACGGGTCCAGCAGGTGAGGCGTGCGGTGGATGCGGGCCAGGAGGTCCGCGGCGCGGTGCGGCAGCCGCACGGTGCGGTCGATCCGGTTACCGGCGGACGGGGCGTCCACGGGGCGGGGCCGCGGGGCCGCGGCCTGCTGATCGGCCTGCGCCAGGACGTCTTCCAGGATGTCCAGCCCGCGATCGAGGTCCGCCGGGGAAATGACCATGGGCGGCTGTACGCGCACCACCCGGGGGTTGTACAGGGAGTACGTGGACGTCACGCCCTCCTCCAGCAGCCGGCTGAGCACCAGCCCCGCCAGGGAATCGTCGCGGAACTCCAGGCCGTGCATCATGCCCAGACCCCGGTGTGCGCCGATCAGCCGGTGGTGCCGGGACGCGGCGGCGGTGAGACGCTCGGTCAGGGTCCGTCCCTTGGCGGCCACGTCGGCCAGGAACCGCTCGTCCCCGGCGATGGCGATCGCCTCGGAACCCACCCGGCAGGACAGCGGGTTGCCGCCCAGACTCGAACCGAAGGTGGAGGGCAGGGTGCGCAGCACCTCCCACACCTCGGGGGTGCCGAGTACCGCGGAGATGGGCAGTACGCCACCGCCGAACGCCTTTCCGATGCAGAGCAGATCGGGGGTGACGCCGAACTGCTCGTGGGCGAAGAAGGTGCCGCACCGGCCGAAGGCCGTCTGCATCTCGTCCAGGATCAGCAGGGAGCCGTTGCGGTCGCACAGCGCGCGGACCTCGCGCAGATAGCCGGGCGGTGGCACGATCACCCCCGCCTCCGCCTGTACGGGCTCCAGCAGGACCGCGGCCACGGTGTCGTCCAGCGCCTCGGCGAGCGCCTCGGTGTCACCGAAGGGCACCTGCCGGAAGTGGTCGATGAACGGCCCCAGCGACTGGCGGTGTTCGGGGCGGCCGGCCGCGCTCAGGGTGGCGAACGTCTTGCCGTGGAAACAGCCCGTGGCGCTGAGGAAACCGGGCCGTCCGGTGGCGGCGCGGGCGAGCTTGAGCGCGTTGTCGATCGTCTCTCCGCCGCTGTTGGCCAGGTAGGAGTACGGCAGCCGTCGGTCGGTCAGCTCGGCCAGCTGCTGTGACAGCCGGATCTGGACCTCCTCGAACATGATCTTCGTGCTGTTGAGGATGCCGGAGTCGAGCTGTTCCCGTACGGCGGCGGTGATACGGGGGTGCGAGTAGCCGAAGGACTGGTTGCCGTATTGGTCGAACAGGGCCAGGTAGGACCGCCCGTCCTCGTCCGATACGGCGCTTCCCGCTCCCCGGCCCTGGACCCCGCACCCCATGACGAACGCCATTCGGGCGTATGCCGGGTGGTTGTGTGCCGCCTTGGCTTCAGCGAGTCGCTGACGACGCGTTCGCAAGCGCGGACTCCTTCGCGAAGGGGTAGTCGTGGAAGAAGAACCGCAGCAGCTGCCCGGTCCGTCCTTCCTCGGTGGCCGACCGCCGCGCGGCCTCGGGCACGTCGAGCACGGCGACCATGCTGAGCGGGGCGTCCTGGAACCGGTCGTCCCGGTACGGGCCGTGGAGCGGCAGGAAGCCGATCCCGGTGTAGAAGTCGCGCAGACCGCCGCCGCCATCGTCGTCGACGAAGAAGTCCCCGAGGATGTGCGTCACACGGAAGGTGCACACGCTGTGCACCAACGCCTCGCGCATCAGCGCCATGCCGATGCCGGTGCTCCGGGCCTCCGGCAGGGTCATCAGGTGTCCGAACTCCACGAGCCGGTTGCCCGTTCGCAGGGTCGCGAGGTCGGTGACACCGTCGCAGGGCAGACCGGCCGGTGAGTCCGGCACCACCTTGATCGTTCCTACCGCGGCACCGTCCTGGTAACCGACGATGTAGCGGGACTGAGTGTCGAAGCGGTCGAAGGACGAAGCGGTGTCGCCGACGTCGGCCAACCGCTGTTGGTCCTGGACGTACACCGCGTCGCGCAGGCGGAGCACATCTGCCTGCTCCTGTCGTGTGCGTGCGATGCGGAACTCCGGACCTGCCATGCTGCACCCCCAGGTTCTCGGGTCACTTGCTGCGGATGAGCTTGCTGAAGTAGTCGCGGTAGCTCGGGTGGAAGTGGCGCAGCCGGTCCTGGACGACGGCATGCAGCTCGGGTAGTTGCCGGATGGGCAGGTTGGGCATCAGGTGGTGTTCGACGTGGTAGTTGTTGCCGTTGGTGAACCAGGTCATCAGCACGTTCGACCTGATGGTCCTCGTGTTGGCGAAGGGCGACCGGTTCAGCGTCTCGCACCGGTGGTGTTCGGGCAGTTCGACGAGGGCGTGGACCGGCGCCGCCACCAGGACCAGGGGAAGCAGCCATGCCCACACCACGACGCCCCGGCCCAACAGGACCGACACCGCGACCAGGGCGAGCAGGACGGCGAAGGTCAGCAGGTGTTCGTGGCGGATGCGGCGCGAGGTGTGGGGGCGCTCCCCGTCGATGTTCCGGCCGACCAGCGACCGGGCCACGTCGCGGGTGAACTGCGCGTAGTGGTGGAGCATGGTGAACCGGACGCACCACGAGGCGGCCGCGCCCAGCCGGGAGCGCTGTTCCGGTGTGCCGTACTGGTTGCCGTAGTCGAAGAACTCCCGGTTCCGGGGCGTACCCAGGTCACGGTGGTGGCGCAGATGGGTCACCTGGTAGGCGGTGAACGAGATGAGCATCGGCAGCCCGAGCGCGACCCCCACCACCCGGTTGACCCGCGGCTTGCGGTAGGCGAGGTGGTGCAGGGTCTCGTGCTGGAGTTCCGCCGCGTGGGCGAACATGCAGCCGGTCAGCACGACGCCCATGGCCCGGGCCCACCACGCCGGTTGCACGGCCAGCAGGACGCCGGCCCCGGTCAGTGCCAGGCAGAGCGCCAGCTTGGCGGTGAAGATCCGGCCGCGCACCTCGGTACGAAGCTCCTTGAGCAGCTTCCGCGTTTCCGCCTCCTCGCCGGTCCGGGATCTGTCCGCGGCCGGCGTTCGACTCCCTGGGGGTTGCGGTTGCATGACTCCCTCACATCTCAGCGGGTCTCGGCGGTTCCTCGGCCCTACGGGCGTACGGGGCCGCGGGTCAGCACATCTGCCACCGCGGGCAGCGCGGATGGCCGGAAGAGGTCCTGCGCGTCTCCCGGACCGGTCTCGACGAGGCCGGTCACATGGTCGCGCCATGGCCGCGCGGTGTCGTCGGGAGCCGTGCCGGAGGCGGTGAAGACGACCAGGTCTCCCTTGAATCGTGCGGCGGGCGTGCCCTCGGTGGGGGCGGCACCGGCCACGGCGAGCAGGTCGACCTGCCCCCCGTCGGCCTGCACCTGGCGGGCGACGGTAAGGGCGAGCGCGGCGCCCGCGCCCCATCCGAGCAGCCGGTAGGGCCCGTCCGGCCGTACGGCGCGGATCGCGGCGGCGAGCCGGACCGCGGCCTGCCCGGTCTCCGCTTCGGCGGCCTCGGCGTGCAGGCCGTACAGCGGCACGGACGCGGGGAGCCGCCCGGCGAGCCGCAGCGCGGACCAGCTCTCCTCTCCCGGCGGGGGGACGCACAGCACGGGCGCTTCGGTGCCACCGGCACGCAGTGGCACCAGCCCGGGGTGATCGGTGCTCGGCAGCCGGTGTCCGGCCGCGAGTTTCGCCGCCACGCCCGAGACCGTGGGATCCGCGAAGAACTCGCTCACCGCCAGCTCGGCGCCCAGCGTCCGGCGGATCCGCCCGAGGAGGCGGGTGGCGAGCAGCGAATGCCCGCCCAGGGTCAGGAAGTCGTCGTGGATGCCCACCAGGGGCAGGCCCAGTATCTGGGCGAACAGGGCGGCGACGACCTCCTCCAGCGGAGTGCGCGGCAGGGCTCCGTGTGCGGCCGGTACCGGCCGCGGGTCGGGCAGCGCGGCGCGGTCGAGCTTGCCATGGGCGTTGCGCGGAAGTTCGTCGAAGACCGCGACGATCCCCGGGACCAGGTGTGCGGGCAGTTCGGCCGCCAGAATCCGACGGAGCGTGTCGGGGTCGGCGGCCGTGCCCGGTGCGGGGACGGCGTAGCCCACCAGACGGCGCTCTCCCGCGTCGTCGGCGCGTACCGCGGCGGCGGCCTGGACGACCCCGGGGCAGCGGGCCAAGGCCGCTTCGACCTCACCCAGTTCGATACGGAAGCCGCGCAGCTGCACCTGGTCGTCGGTGCGCCCGACGAACACCAGCTGCCCGTCCGGGGTCCAGCGCACCAGGTCACCGGTCCGGTACATGCGGCCGCCGGGCGGCGCGAACGGGTCGTCGAGGAAGCGGGCAGCGGTCAGCTCCCGCTGCCCGAGGTAGCCCGGGGCCACTCCGGCCCCGCCGATGTGCAGTTCCCCGGGCACGCCGGCCGGGACGAGTCCGCCCGTCTCGTCCAGCACGTAGACGCGGGCGTTGCGCAGGGGTGTGCCGATGGGCGGAGCCGTCTTCCCGCCCGGGGCGAGCTGGCCGCTCATCGTGGTGCAGACGGTGGCCTCGGTGGGACCGTAGCCGTTGAACAGCCGGCAGACCCCGGCCCAGCGTTCCACCACGGTGGGCGGGCACGCCTCGCCCACGACGGTGATCGTGGTGCCCGGCGGCCACTCCCGCGGGTCCATCACCTCCAGTGCCGACGGGGGCAGTACCAGGTCGTTGATGCGGTGCCGGGTCACCGCGCGGGCCAGTTCGGGGCCGGGGGCCGGACGTTCGGAGCCCGGTACGACGAGGGTCCCGCCGTTCAGGAGGGACTGCGTCATCTCCCCGACGAAGGCGTCGAACCCCGGGGAGGCCGAGTGCACGGTCCGGGTGCCGGGACCGGCGTCCAGCTCGTCGACGTACGCGGCGACCAGGTTGACCACGCCTCGGTGGCCGACCAGGACGCCCTTGGGAGTGCCGGTGGAGCCGGAGGTGTAGATGGCGTAGGCGGGCGGGTTCGGGTCCCCGGCCGCGCCGGTCGGCCGCTCCGCCGCCGGGAGGTCCGCGGGCAGGGCGTCGATCGCGCGTTCCGTGGCGGGGTCGCCGAGTACGACGCAGTCGGTGCCGAGACCGGCGGCGAGGTGGGCGGTGGAGGCGTCCAGCACCACGGTCGTCGGCCGGGCGTCGCCCACCATGTAGGCGATGCGCGGCAGCGGGTAGTCGGGGTCGACCGGGACGAACGCCGCGCCGGTCTTGAGTACGGCGAGCGGCACGGCGTACCGGTCGGCCGATCTGGACAGGGCGAACGCGACCAGCTGTCCGGGACCGGCGCCCCGGCCGCGCAGCAGCCCGGCCAGCCGCCCGGCGCGGGCGTCGAGTTCCGCGAAGCTGACGGCCCGGTCGGGGAATTGCAGCGCGGGTGCGTCCGGGGTGCGCGCCGCCCACGCCTCGAACAGGCCGTGGACCGTGGTGTCGGGGATGGCGCGGACCGGCCCGGTGCCCCATGCCAGCAGCCGTTCCCGCTCCTCGGCGCCCACCAGGGGAAGCTGTCCGAGGGGCAGGTCCGGGTCGGCGGCGGTGACGGCGTCCAGAAGGGACAGCAGACGCTCCCGGTGGCCCTCGGTGTCGCGGGCGCTGTGCAGCTCGGGGTGGGCGTCCACCATCAGTTCCATGTCCCCTTCGGAGGACGTCTGGGTGAAGTAGATGTTCACATCGGGGCTGAACGGGATGCTGGCCGTGTGCACCGCGGCCGGTGAGCCGGCGAAGTCCAGCTGGTAGGGGAAGGTCATGACGTTGACGATCGGCCCCCACAGCGGCCGTCCGGCGGCGGGCAGGCCGAGTTCGGCGGATAGTTCGGCGGTGGGGTAGCGGCCGTGCAGCAGCGCCGCCCGTACCTCGCGGGAGACCCGGCGCATGTGGTCGGCGAGCGGGGTGTCCGAGGCGGCCGGCACGCGCACAGGAAGGCCGTTGGTGACCATGCCCGGCACCTTGCGCAGGTCGGGGCCGAGCCGGCCGGCGAACGGCATGCCGAGGATGACGTCCTCGGCGCCGGTCATCCGGGCCACATAAGCCGCGGTGGTTCCGATGGCGACATCGGACCAGGACACTCCGAGCCGGTCCGCGGCGGCGCGGATCCTGGTCACGAGGTCGTGCCCCAGCGCAGCTGTGCGGCGGTGCCCGACCGGGGTGCCGCTGGGGCGCTTCCCGCCCAGGATGGGGGGCTCGGGGCGGTCGGCCAGCTTGGCGAGCCAGTAGGAGCGGTCGGCGAGCAGGCGTGAGGAGTCCCGGTAATCCCGCTCGGCGTCGACCAGCCGGCCCAGCGGCGGCAGCCGTCCGGCGTCCGCGTCGCGTCCTTCGGCCCGTGCGGTGTAGACCTGCGCGAGCCGGTTGAAGAGCAGCGCCAGGCTCCAGCCGTCGAGCACGGCGTGGTGGACCCGCCAGTAGAACAGGTACTGGTCGGCGGCCGTGCGCAGCAGGGCGGCGGCGCACAGGCGCAGCGGGTCGACGGCCGTGGTGAGGTCGGCCCGCATCCAGGCGTCGGCGGCCGCGCCCGGGTCGGGCTCGGAGGTGAGGTCGGCGCAGCGCAACGGCTCCGGGTCGGCCGTCGGGCACTGACGGTGCTCTCCGCCAGCGGTGACAATGGCCAGGCGCAGCGCGTCGGCCTCGGCCGTGACCTGCTCGTAGGCGGCCCGCATCAGGTCCGGGTCCACCTGTCCGTCAATGCGGAGATAATCTGCGATCTTGAATATCGGATTGTTCAGATCGCGGGCCTGCGCGTTCCAGGTGCGCAGCTGTGCTGGGAGCAACCCAATCGTTTCTTCGGGATGACGGACGACCAACGCTCGATCCTCTCCTCGCGGTGCCCTGTTCCGGCCGTGGCGAGGTTCTGCCCGCCAGTGCCACATTGAGCAGGAGCCGACTGTTATCGGCTCGGTGATTGATTACCGCTGAACCAGAGGAGGCGGGCCGCAATTACGGTCGCTGAATCCGCGCCGCCTGCCACCGCCCGCCGAGAAAAATGGCTACGATCATGACCGGAGATACCTGCGATCAAGACCGGGAAACCGACGCCCTACAACCTGCATGGACATGGCATGCAGTGTCAAGAGGCGGGATTGCAGGGTGTGTTGGGTTTCCGCCACCGCACCTCCCCTCGTGAGGCATAACCCGAAGCAGATGGCCTGTGGCCGGTTCCGGAAACATCGAGAATCAGCCGAACAAGAGTCGGCGGGATATGCCTTGGCTGCGCCGGAGGGTACGCTCCGGTCCGGAGTCGATCAGGCTGGTTCGAGATGGGGGGCGCCACGGAGACCCCGTGGTTGCTGGTGAAGACCAGGCTGCCCCTGGAAAGGGATGCATGGCCGGCACGGAATTGGGGATTGCGCGCAAGGCAGCGGTGGTCGGGGCCATCATGCTGTCGGCCTTCAGTTTCAATACCACCGAAAATCTGCCGATCGGCCTGCTCAAACTCATGGCCGAGGATCTGGACGTCTCACTGCAGTCGGTCGGGTTTCTGGTCAGCGGCTACGGCCTGACCGTGGCGGTCGCCTCGCTGCCCTTGGCCCATCTGACCAGGCGCACCCCGCGCCGTCTCGTCCTGTGCGGTGTACTGGCCGTGCTCTTCCTGGCCAGCCTGCTGCCCGCCCTGGTGACCTCGTACGGACTGCTGCTCGTCGCCAGGGTCGCCACGGCCCTGGCGCAGGCGCTGTTCTGGGCGGTCATGGGCCCGGTGGCGGTCGGTCTGTTCTCTCCGGCGGTACGCGGCCGGGTCATCGGGCTGCTGTCGGTCGGCGGTGCGCTGGCCACGGTGGCCGGTGTGCCGGCGGGCAACTGGCTCGGCCGGCGCACCGACTGGCAGGTGCCGTTCGAGGTGCTGAGCGTACTCGTACTGGTCGCCCTCGTGGTGATCGCCATGTTCCTGCCGTCCACCCGCCCCGAGGAGGGGCACGCGGCCTACGGTGCCGAACCGGACAGCCGCCGCTTCGCCGCCGTCCTGGCCGTCACCGCGCTGTCGGTCACCGGGGTGTTCGCTGGCTTCACCTACGTCGTCGATTTCCTCCAGGAGACCAGCGAGTTCTCCGGTGACGCGGTCAGCGGCCTGCTCGGCGCGTTCGGGCTGGGCGGCTTCCTCGGGGTCACCGTGGCAGGGCCACTGCTCGACCGGTTTCCCCGGGCGACGCTGACCGTACCGGTCACCATCCAGGCGGTGGGGCTGCTGGCCCTCTACGCGGGCGCTCATCACCAAGTGGTGGTGACCATCGCGATCGCCGTGCTCGGCGCGGCGGCGGCACCGGTCTTCATGGCCACGCAGAGCTGGATCCTGCGGGTGGCCCCCGGCCGCACCGAGATCGCCCTGGCCGCCAACTCCGCCGCCTTCAACGTCGGCGTGGCGGTCGGCGCCCTGTGCGGTGGGCTCGTCCTGCACGTCCTGGGGGTGCGGGAGACCTTCCTCGTCGGCGGCCTGCTGACCGTCGCGTCACTGGGGGTGCTGGCGGTCGAGGCGCTGCTGCCCGCGCGGCCGCCGGCGGCTGCCGCACAGGACGCGCCGCAGGACGGAAAGGCCGCCGACGCCGTGCCCTGATCCGTGCCCTCCGCCCGACCGGAGGCGGTCGGCCCCGGGCCGGTCCCGGCCTGAAGGACCGTGAAGGACGAGGACGTTCATGCATGCCAGATCATCGCTCGGACCGGTTTCCGCTCTGCTCGACGTCTACCAGCAGGCAATGCTGTTCCACGGCATCTGCGCGGTCAGCCGCCTCGGCATCCCCGACCTGCTGGCCGACGGACCACGCACCGTCCCGGAGCTGGCCACGGCCGTCGACGGAGACGAAGGCGCGCTGCGGCGGGTGCTGATCCTGCTGGCCTGCCACGGGGTCCTCGACCTCGACCGCGAGGCGGACCGTGCGGCGCTCACCGAACTGGGCGAGGTGCTGTGCCGACGGCATCCGTACGCCCTCGGTGCCACGTTCGCCACGTTCGGCGTCCCGGATGTGGCCCACGCCCTGACCGAAACGATCAGGACCGGCGCCCCCGCGACGACGGTGGCGGTGGGCACCGGCTTCTGGGAGCACCTGGCCCGCCACCCCGAGCAGCAGACCCTCTTCGGCGACGCCATGGCCGAGCAGGCGCGGCTGCTGACCCTGCCCTGCGTACCCCTGCTGGACTGGCCGTCCTCCGGCACCGTGGCCGACATCGCCGGAGGCAGCGGGCTGCTCCTGGCTCACATCCTGGACGAACAGCCGGGTCTGTCCGGGGTGCTGGTCGATCAGCCCCAGGTCCTTGAGCAGGCCCTCGGCGCGCTCAAAGACGCCGGTGTGGACGGCCGCTGCACCGTGCACGAGGGCGATCTGCTCGGCCCTCCGCCCCCTGCCGACATGTACGTGCTCTCGCGTGTCCTGCACAACTGGGACGACGCCGGCGTCGTGCGCATCCTCGCGGCGCTCGCCCGCGGCGCCCGCGCCGGGGCCGTCCTGCGCGTCTTCGAGGACGTCCTCCCCGGTGACCGGCTGCCCACCGCGCCCCAGGCATGGGCGGATCTGGCCATGCTGATGTTCTACGAGGGCGCGCGGGAGCGCACGGCGGCGGAGTTCCGTGCGTTGCTGGCCGCCGGGGGCTGGCGGTTGGAGCGCGTGGTCCAGGGGCCGCCCGGCATGTGCGTGATCGAGGCTGGCCGGGCGCCCTGAGGCATGGCACCGGCGTTCCGGCCCCCGCGTTGCACCCCGGCACGGCAGTGACAAGGCGATTCCGCCACGACTCCGATGAAGAGGGGACGACAGCATGGCTCTCGCTGTGCCCGACCGCACAGGGCGGACCACCCGCACCGCACCGGCGCCCGCCCGGCCCCCGCTCTCTCTCGCCCAGCGCCGGCTGTGGTTCCTCGACCGGCTCGAAGGGCCCTCGGCCACCTACAACCTGGCCGAGGCCACCCGGCTGCGCGGACCGCTCGACGAGGTCGCGCTGACCGCGGCGCTGCAGGATCTCGTCAGCCGCCACGAGCCGCTGCGCACCCTCTTCCCCGAGGAGGACGGCGAACCGTTCCAGTGTGTGCTTCCCGCCGACAGCCTCGCCGTGGCCCCGGAGGTCGTCTCCTGCACCCCCGACGGCATCGGCCGCGCCGTGGACCGGGCCGCCCACCGCCCCTTCGACCTGCGCGCCGAGCCCCCCATGCGGGCTTGGGTGCTGCGGATCGGCGCCGAGGACCACGTACTGGTCCTGACGTATCATCACATCGCGGTCGACGGCTGGTCGCGGCGTCTGCTCGACACCGGCCTCTCGCACGCCTACGCGGCGCGGCGGTCCGGGCGCGCGCCCGGATGGGAACCGCCGGCCCTGCGGTACACGGACTACGCCGCCCGGCAACGGCGCCTGACGGATGACGCGGCGGACGACCCCCGGCTCAGGGCCGATCTGGACTTCTGGAAGGAACGACTGGCCGGCCTGCCTGCCGAGCTGCCGCTGCCGGCGGACCGCCCCCGCCCGCCGCGGGCCTCCTACCTCGGTGACACCGTCGCGTTCTCCGTGGACGCCTGGACCCACCTGCGTCTGTCCGAGCTGGCCCGGCAGCACCGGACCACCATGTTCCTGCTGGTGCAGGCGGCGCTGGCGGCGCTGCTGACCCGCCTCGGCTGCGGCACGGACATCCCCATCGGGTCCGCCGTCGGTGGACGCGAGGAGGAGGAACTCGACGAACTGGTCGGCTTTTTCGTCAACACGGTGGTGCTGCGCAACGACACCAGTGGGAACCCCGCCTTCACGGAACTGCTGACCCGGGTGCGCGACAGCGCCCTGGCCGCCTACGACCACCGGAGCTTGCCCTTCGAGCACCTGGTCGATGCGGTCAAACCGCCCCGATCGCTGGCCAGGAACGCCCTCTTCCAGGTCTTCCTGGCCGTCGAGCCCGAGGAACTGCCGCCCCTGCGGCTGGCCGGTCTCAGCAGCGAGAGGGTGCCCGTCCGCATGCGCACCGCCAAGTTCGACCTCTCCTTCTCCCTCACCGAACGGCGCACCCCGCAAGGCGCCCCGGCGGGCATCGGCGGCACCCTGGAATACGGCACCGACCTGTCCGACCGGGGCACCGCCCGGGCACTGGCCGAACGGCTGGTCCGGCTGCTCAAAGCGGTCGCCGCCGACCCGCGGATCCCGATCGGCCGCATCGCCCTGCTCGCCGACGACGAGCGCGGGCGCCTGCTGCACGAGTGGAACGACACCGTACGGCCGATTCCCCGGGCGGTGCCCGTGCACGGCATCGAGGAGCAGGCCCGGCGCGCTCCCGACGCCATCGCCGTGCTCACCGACGACGACCGCGGCGGCACCCGGGCTACCACCTACCGCCAACTCAACGCCCGGGCCAACCAGCTGTCCCGGTTCCTGCTGCTCCACGGCGCGGGCCCGGAACGCACCGTGGCCCTGGCGCTCTCCCGCTCGGCCGACGCGACGGCCGCCGTCCTGGCCACCTTGAAGGCCGGGGCCTGCTACCTCCCGCTCGACCCCGGGATGCCCGCGGAGCGCCTGCGCTTCCTGCTCGCCGACGCCCGCCCCGCACTGCTGCTCACCGACTCCGCCTCCAGCAAGGCCCTGCCGGAGCCGGCCGGGTTGCCCTGCTGGAACCTCGACGCCCCGGCCACCGCCGAGCAACTGGCGCGCCTGTCCGCCACCGACCCGGAACCGCGCGCCGCCCTCGCGCCGGACACGGCCGCCTACCTGATGTACACCTCCGGAACCACGGGGCGGCCCAAAGGCGTCGTGGTGACACGCGAGGCGCTGGCCAACCTGCTCACCGACATGCGCGAGCGCTTCCCGCTGACCGCCGACGACCGGATGCTGTCCGTCACCACCCTGGCGTTCGACATCGCCGCCCTGGAGCTGTTCCTGCCGCTGCTGTGCGGTGCGACCGCGGTGGTCGCCTCCCCTGCGGCCGCCCGCGATCCGCTGCTGCTGGCCCAACTGATCCGGCGTCACGGCGTCACCGCCGCCCAGGGCACCCCGAGCCGGTGGCGGGCCCTGCTGGCCGCGGACGCCGACGCGGTACGCGGCCTGCGCCTGATGGCCGGCGGCGAGGCCCTGCCCCGGCGGCTGGCCGAAGACCTTCTGCGCAACGGTGCCCGGGTCATCAACGGCTACGGGCCCACCGAGGCCACCATCTACGCGACATGCGCCGCGGTCGACGAACGCCACGACCCGCCTCCGATCGGCCGGCCGGTCTCCAACACACGCGCCTATGTGCTCGACGCCCACCTCGCCCCGGTGCCGATCGGCACCCCCGGCGAGCTGTACCTGGCGGGCGGCGGCATCGCCCGGGGTTACGCCGGACGCCCGGGGCTGACCGCTGAACGCTTCACCGCCGACCCCTTCGGCCCGCCCGGACGCCGCATGTACCGGACCGGCGACCTGGCGCGGTGGACGGCCGACGGGCAACTGGAGTTCCTGGGCCGCACCGACCACCAGGTGAAGCTGCGCGGCTACCGGATCGAACTGGCGGAGATCGAAGCCGTGCTCGCGGGCCATCCCCAGGTCGCGCAGGCCGTCGCGGCGGTGCACGAGGAGGACGGGGACGCCCGGCTGGTGGCCCACCTCACCGCACCCGCCGGCGCCGTACCGAGTCCCGCGGAGCTGCGCGCGCACCTGTCGCGGACGCTGCCGCACTACATGGTCCCCTCGGCGTTCGTCGTGGTCGACGCCCTGCCCCTGACCGCCAACGGCAAGATCGACCGTTCGGCGCTGCCCGCCCCGGGACGCCCGGCGGACCGCTCCCCGGACCGCCCGCGCACCGGCCCCGAGGAGGCCGTCGCGGCGCTCTTCCGTGACGTACTGCGGCTGCCTCACGTCGACGCCGACGACAGCTTCTTCGACATCGGCGGCCACTCCCTGCTCGCCGTCCGGCTCGCCGACCGGATGCGTACGGTGCTGGACGCCGACGTCACCGTATCGGCGATTTTCGAGCACCCCACTCCGCGGCAGCTGGCCGACCGGCTGGCACGGTCGGAGGGGCTCGGCGTCGGGGCCGTGCTGCCGTACCGGGCGACGGGCGGGCGCCCGCCCATCTTCCTGATGCCGCCCCTGGGCGGCCTCGGCTGGTGTTACTCCGGCCTCGTGGGCCACCTGCCGGACGGCCACCCGGTCTTCGCCCTCCAAGACCCCCGGTTCGCCGCACCTGCCGAGGGGCCCGTACCCGCAGCTGACATAACGGAGCTGGCAGAGGCGTTCGCGACGCAGATCAGGTCTCTCCGCCCGGCCGGCCCGTTCGTGATCGCGGGCTGGTCGTTCGGCGGGACGGTGGGTCACCAGGTCGCCGTCCGGATGGACGACGAGGGCGAACGGGTGGCGCTGCTCGCCCTGTTCGACGCCTTCCCTGGATTCGACGGCCGCCGACGGCCCGGCGCCGAGGAGGCACTGCGGATGGCGCTGGACGGCATCCCCCTGCAGGGCACCCTCGACGCCGCCGCGGTCCGCGGCGCCCTCCGCGCCTCGGGCAGCGTCCTCGGCGCACTGGACGAGCGGACCATCGGCCGTCTGATGGCCATCGCCCGGGAGAACCACCGGGCCATGGTGCGGCACACACCCGGGCGCTTCCACGGCCCGGTGCTGTGCTTCGACGCGACTGCGGGGCCCGGCGCACCGCGCGCCTCGGAGGCGTGGCTGCCGTACTGCGACGGCGGCGTCGAGGACCACCGGGTAGCCGCGGACCATCTGAGCGTCCTCTCGGCCGCGACCCTGGCGGACATCGGCCCGGTCCTCCGCGCCCGGATCGCCGCGTCGCCCGCCGGAAGAAGCGGATCACCTACCGGTGGCCGTTTTTCAGGTCTGGCACGAGCTGGAGTCCGACGCTCCCAGGAGGTTGACCGGGACGGTGACGAAGGAGAACTGGTTGCTGGCGCACACGCCGGGGAAGGCCATGTTGCTGGTGTTGTGAACGGTGACATCGGGACCGTCAGCCGCGGCGGCACCGGCCGTGCCGACGGCGAGGGACGCGGCGGTGAGGGCGAGCGTGGACAGGGCCGTCCGGATACGCATGGAAGCTCCTTGCTGGATTGAGTGGCCGGATATGACCGGCTTCACGCCTATAGTGCCCCGTTGGTCGGGGATCGCGGACCAGCGTCCCTCCGATGGCGGATGACGGCCGGTCAGCACACGGTATGTCACTAGGTGTGATGTATCGGCGTATGTGAGATAAAAAGCCCTGTGAAGGTGCGTTCGGCCCTGGGCTTGCGCAGCGTCGCCGGGCAGGTGTGCGCCCTGATGCTGGTGATCGTGGCACTGCTGGTGCTCGCCACCGGAGCCACCCTTGTCCTTCAGGCCCGCAGCGGACACGAGAGCCAGGCCCGGGGGCGCGCCCTCAACCTCGCCCAGACCTTCGCGGCAGCCCCCGGCGTCCGGCAGGCGCTGGAGTCCCGTAACCCCTCCGGGGTCCTCCAGCCCTACGCGACGAGACTCCGGCGCGATTCCGGCGTCGCCTACGTCGTGGTGACCAGCCCCCGGGGCGTCCGCTACACCCACCCCGACCCGAAGCTCATCGGCACCCACACCGACATTCCCCTCTTTCCGGCCACGGGGGGCAGGCCCTTCACCGACAAGGTCCCCGCCGTCGCGCTCTCCGCCCCCTCCGTCCGCGCGGCCGTCCCCGTCACCGGCGCCGGGGGCCGGGTCATCGGCATCGTCAACGTCGGGGTCATCCTTCCCGGCGTGTCCGTATCGGTGGGCCGCCAACTGCCCGTGCTCTACGGAAGCACGGCGCTCGCCCTCCTCCTCGGCGCGGGCGGCGCCGCGCTGGTCGGCAGACGGCTGCGGCGCCAGACCCACCGGCTGGACCCCACCGAGATCACCAGAATGTACGAACACCACGACGCCGTGCTGCGCGCAGTCCGCGAAGGCGTGCTCATCCTCGACGGCCAGGGGCGGCTGGTGCTCGCCAACGACGAGGCCCGGCGGCTGCTCAAACTGCCGCCGGAAGTGCGCGGCGGGCGGATCACCGAGGCCGGTCTGGCGCCGGAGACCGCCGGACTGCTCGCCTCCGGCCGGACCGTCACCGACGAGGTCATCCAGGTGGGGGACCGGCTGCTGGTCGTCAACCAGCGCCACACCTCGGGCGGCGGACAGCTCTGGGGCAGCGTCGCCACCCTGCGCGACACCACCGAACTCCAGGCGCTGACCGACAAGGCCGACGCCGCCCTGGCGCGCCTGGAACTCCTCTACGACGCGAGCGTCGGCGTGGGCACCACCCTCGACATGTCACGGACCGCCGAGGAACTGGCCGACGTCGCGGTCCCGCGCTTCGCCGACTTCACCACCGTCGACCTGCTGGAGTCCGTGCTGCGCGGGGAGGAGCCGGTCGACGCGCGGTCCCGCATGCGCCGGGTCGCGGTCAGCGCCGTACGGGAGGAGCGGCCCCGCCCGCCGTCCGGCCACACCCTGCTGGCCGTCCCGCTCAGCGCCCGCGGGGTGCTGCTGGGGCAGGTCGAGTTCCGGCGGCTGGAGGGCGCCGCCCCCTTCGACGACGAGGACCGGTCCTTCGCCGACGAACTCGTCGGCCAGGCGGCCGTCGCCATCGACAACGCCCGGCGGTACGCACGCGAACACGCCACCGCGCTGGCCCTGCAGCAGAGCCTGCTGCCCCGAGGCAGGCCCGAACAGCACGCCGTCGAAGCCGCCTACCGCTATCTGCCCGCCCACGCCGGAGTGGGCGGCGACTGGTTCGACATCATCCCGCTGTCCGGCGCCCGGGTCGCCCTCGTCGTCGGCGACGTGGTTGGCCACGGACTGCACGCCGCGGCCACCATGGGACGGCTGCGCACCGCGGTCCACAACTTCTCCGTCGTCGACCTGCCGCCCGACGAACTGCTCACCCAGCTCGACGACGTGGTGGCCCAGCTCGACCAGGAGGAGACCGCCAGGAACGGCGGCATCGGCGCGGTCGGGGCCAGCTGTCTGTACGCCGTCTACGACCCCGTCGCACAGCGCTGCACCCTGGCGCGGGCCGGTCATCCGCCGCCCGCCGTCGTCGACCCGGGCGGCACCGTGACCATCCCGGACCTGCCCGCCGGGCCGCCGCTCGGGCTCGGCGGACGGCTCTTCGAGGCGTCCGCGATCCCGCTGGCCGCGGGCAGCAGACTGGTCCTCTACACCAACGGACTCGTCCAGGACCGCGAACGGGACATCGACACCGGACTCGACCTGCTGCGCCACGCCCTCGCCTCCGCCGACCCCGACCCGGGGCACACGTGCGACGCCGTGATGCGCGCCCTGCTGCCGCCGCGCCCCACCGACGACGTGGTCCTGCTCGTCGCCCGCACCACCGCCCTGGACGAGCGGCACGTCGCCTCCTGGGAGCTGCCCTCGGACCCCGCCATGGTCGCCGGGATGCGGGCCGCCGTGGCCCGCACCCTGGCCGACTGGGACCTGGACGAGGCGGTCTTCACCACCGAACTGGTGGTCAGCGAACTCCTCGGCAACGCCATCCGGCACGCCGACGGCCCGATCCGCCTGCGGCTGCTGCGCAACCGCACGCTGATCTGCGAGGTCGCCGACGGCAGCAGTACCTCCCCGCATCTGCGCCGCGCCGCCATCACCGACGAGGGCGGCCGGGGCCTGTTCCTGGTCGCCCAGATGGTCCAGCGCTGGGGCACCCGCTACACCAGCGAAGGAAAGATCATCTGGGCCGAGCAGGATCTGCCACCCGCGCTCGGCTGAGGACAGCGTTCAGTGTGACGAGGCGTGTCAGCTGACGATGGCGGCCGTCGTGGTCAGCAGCTCGGGGAGGGTGCCGGTGAAGTCGGGCAGCAGCCGCAGCGCCAGCGCCCACGCCTCCGGGTCCTCGCCCAGATGCGTGGCGGCCAGCTCCAGGGCCGCGCGGCCGACCGCGAGCGCCGCCGGGTCCGGCTCGCCCTGCCGCGCGCGGTCGTGGCGGTACATCAGATAGGCGGCCGCGTGCCCGGCCGGCCTCGCCTCGTACAGGACGTCCAGCGGGGTCAGCATGCCGAGGCGGGCCGCCCTGTCCAGCCACTCGTTCCGGCGGTGGCGCCGCGGCAGCGGATGGTGGCGCACCAGCTCCAGGGGGCTCGGCCGGGGCCCGGTGGACTTGTGCGTATGCATGTCGTGATCGAGCCGCAGCGACGCCACACCGCAGTCGGCGCGCAACTCCTCCGGGCAGCCGTCCTCATGGCCGAGCACCACCAGCAGGGCGTCGGGGAGCGGGTCGCGCTCATGCTCCCGGACCAGCTCCGCCCAGGGCAGCCCCGGCCCGGTCTCCTCGGCCATCCGCTCCAGCGCCGGTGTGGCGAGGTCTACGGTGCTGCCCTGGGAGCGCAGGAACTCCACCTGACCCGCCGGCCCACGGGAGCGCTCCAGCTCCGCGCGCAGTACGGTCAGACCGTCCGCTGCCTCCAGCGCGCCCCGGACGATCTCATGGGTGGCCTTCGGCAGCGGATGCTTGCGGCTGCGGCGCTCGGGGAACTCGGTCTCCTCCAGCAGCCCCCGCACCTCCTCGCCTCCGTGCCGCTCCCACACCTTGACCAGCAGACGCAGCTGCCCGGCGAGCGTATGCAGCTTGATCTTGCCGAGCAGGATGCGGGCGAGGCGCGGATCGCCCGATTCGCAGATCGGCAGCAGCCAGTGCCGCCGCCCGCTGACCTGTATCTCCTTGATCAGCTCATCGGTGATCGGCAGCGGCTCCGTTCCCGGGGCGGCGCCGAAGCGGCGGCCCGCTAGGATGCCCCGGCGCTGCTCGTCGGTGAGCGCCGTGTAGACGTACAGCTTGGTGTTGATCTCGGGGTCGTCGTGGAGCAGCAGCTCCTCGATCTTCTCGGCGGGCAGCTCGAAGTCGGAGGCGACGCAGGCCAGCGCTGCTGACCCGTGGAGGCTGACGAACAGGTCGCGCAGGGCGGGTGAGGGCTGGTGGAAGACCAGCAGGTGCTGGACGCAACGCCGGTCCAGATGGGGCGCCAGCGCCATCCGCACCTCCTCGGTGGCCTGCTGGAACAGCTGGAGGAACACCGCGCGGGCGCCCTCCGGACGCTTCACCGGATACTCGGCTTCCAGCGGCCTCGGCCAGCTCTTGCCACGGTGCTTGGCCTGCTGCTCGACGGCGGCGGCGACCAGCTCCGCACTCGTCCCCGTGAACCGGGGGAGCAGCGAATACAGCGCCCGCCAGGCCGCGAAGCCGTCGCCCAGCGGCTCCAGCAGCGCGGCCATGGCCGGGCCGAGCGGGTCCGTGCGGTACGGCAGCGAGGCCAGGACCCGGGAGGCGGGCCGCACTTCGGCCAGGACGCGGTCCACCGGGTACGCGCCCTCCCGGATGCCGCGCCGCAGCAGATGGGCCAGGCGGTCGTGGTAGTAGCCGTCCTTCCAGTCGGCCTCGGTGAGCAACAGCCAGGGCAGCGGGGAGGTGTCCGGGAGGTGGGAGGACCGGCGGTACGCGGCCAGCACCAGCTCATCCGGGCAGTCCGGGCGGGATGCCAGCAGTTTGAGCGGGAGCCACGGGAAGGGCTCGCGCCTGTGCTCGGCCAGCAGCAGTTCCCAGTCCACGGCACCCAGCGGGAACGTCCCGTACCCCTGGGTGAGTTCACGGAGGCGACGCACCAGCTCATCGCCGGTCGGCGGTGCGTCCTCCCCGGCTTCCCGGGCTGCCGCCTCGCCCTGGGGCGTCTTCTCATCGCTGGACGCCGTCTCCGCGACGGATGCCGCCTCGTCCTCGGAAGCCGCCTCGGCCGCCACCTGCTCGGCCCTCTCCAGCACGGCAGCCGGGTCCTGGGCCGCTGCCGCCAGGCGCACCACATCCGTCACCGCCGAGTGCAGGAAGGGCACGTCGGCCAGGGCGGCCAGCTCGGCCACTCCGCCGTGGGCGAGCGTCGCGTGACAGGCCCTCAGCTGCTGGGGGATGTCCAGTGTGGTGCCGATCTTCTCGATCACATGCCGCACCACCTCCGGGAACGGCGCGTCGAGCGCCGGGCGCAGGTCGTCCGGCCCGGTGGCGGACAACAGGAAGTCCACGAGGCCGTCCGGGGCGCGCCAGCCGGGGTCGGCCGGACGCGCCGCCGCCGCGCGGAGCACCGCACTCCGTAGGTCCTGCCGCCACGAGCCGGGCAGCGGCCCCTCGTAGAGCATCCGGGCGAGGCCGGGGTCGGCCAGCTCGGCGAGCCGGAGCATGACGGCCTGCCGCTCGGCGCCGACCCGCGCCCCGGCCAGGACCTCCAGCAGCTCCCGGTCGCCGGAGGCGAACACCTCGTCCACCAGATGTGCGGGCAACCGCAGCCGGGACCGGAGCAGAGTCAGGGCCTCCTGCCGTAGCCGGGGCAACAGCGCCGGGGTGAGGGAGGGCCCGGCGAGCTGGAAGGCGGTGGACACCAGGGCGTCCCGTTCATAGGTCACCACGCGGGGTGCGCTCCGTTCATCGTTCGATACCGACGTGAAAGCGGGGAGGGGGAGAGGCTGGTGAGGAGTGCGGGACCGGGCTCATCCGGCGCCGGACAGCTCGGTCATCCGGGCCAGCGCGCCGATCCAGAACCGCTGCCGCTCCGGCGACTGGCCCACCATGTGGGCGGCGCGCAGCTTGGGCGGCATATGGCGCAGCAGCCGGGCGACCACCTCGGCGTTCCGCTTGAGCTGGGACACCTCGGCGTTGGCGAACACCTGGTGCACCAGATCGGTGTCATTGGTCCCCTCGGCCGAGGTCTCGGACGCGGCCGCGAGCCGGGCCTCCCAGCGGTCCACGTCGCGCGCTATCTCCCGCAGACCGATCACCCGCTGCTCGGCCCGCTCGGCGAGCCGCGCCTCCAGCTTGGACAGCGGCACCGGGGCGTACTCGCCCTCGCCCAGATAGATCAGCCCCGTCTCCAGCGGCTGCCCGGCGTGGTGCAGTTTGATCAGCCGCTCCAGGGTGCGCTTGGTGATCCAGTCCCGGCCCTCGTCGTCGATGTCGTTCTTCCACCACTCCAGAACCGTCTCGGCCACCTCGCCGTAGGTGGCGATCAGCCACTCGTTGGCCGGGATGTCCTGCGGACTCACCTCGTAGCTCACCGTGAACCGGCTGGCCTGGGCCACGTTGTTGCTGCTGACCAGCAGCTTGCGGCCGAGGTGGTACGGCGGGTTCTGCAGCGCGACCTGGGCCCGCAGCCCCGGGATCGGCCGCCCGGCCAGCGACCACTCCTGGGTGACCTCCATCAGCTTGGCGAAGGTGGCCTTGTCCTTGGGCCGGTTGTACTCGTCCCACACGATCACCTTGGCGTCGGGCCCCATCAGCGCCCGGCTGAACAGGGTGTCCAGCGTGCCGTCCGGAGTGGGGATCGGCACGCACAGGTCTTCCACGTTGGTCACCGGCAGCGAGAAGTACACCGGATCGCTGCCGCTCTCCTCGCGGACCACCGCTTTGGTGATCTCCGTCTTGCCGCAGCCGGGCGGGCCCTGGAGCAGCACCGCCCAGTTCTCCCGGACCGCGGTGCGCAGGATGGACCGGACCGGGTCGGGGATGGTGGCGGGGTTGGCGAGGCCCAGGGCCCCGGCGATGGCGTCGAGAAGCTCGGCGGTGCGGTCCGGGCCGGGCGTGCCGTCGGCACCTCGGTCGCGCAGCCGCAGCCGCACCCCGCCCACCAGCGGCAGCCCCCACGACAGCGGAAACCCGGCGCGGGCGCAGTCCAGGACGTGCTGGAGGGTGCGCGGGGCGAGCAGCGAGCGCAGATACGGGGTGAGCCCGGCCCAGATCTGGAACACCCCGGTCAGGTCCCAGTCCGCGTACCGCTCGGCCAGCGTGGACCGCCAGGCGGTGTCATTGGCCGTGATCCGCAGGGTGACCATGCGGTCCAGGACGGCCAGATCGCTGCGCCGGGCGCTGGTCTCCGCCAGCGACTCGTTGTCCGCGAGGAACACCCCGACACAGCCGAGCGCGCGCAGATCGTGTTCGCCCAGCGTCCAGTTGCAGGCGATCTGCATCAGCTGGGACTGGATGGTCTCCCCGGCCTGCAGTGAGTCGTCGATGAGCAGCACGAAGGGGACGCCCGGGTTGAGCTGGCGCATGATCAGCTGAGTGAGCACCAGCTCCCCGGTGCGCTCGTCCCGCACCGGCGCGTTCACCAGCAGATCGTCGGGGGTGAGGTTGGCCGCCGGGACCAGGATCACCTCGGTGCCCGGATGGGCTTTCGGGATGTAGGAGAGAAATGTCGATGTCTTGCCGATGCCGTGCTCGCCGAAGACCTGGCCGGTCTGCCGCATCGCGATCATGGCGCTGATGAACTGCTCCAGCCGGGCTCCGGTCCGCCCCGGCGGCGGCGCCGTTGTCGCCGTCGTGTCCACACTGCTCACGGTGACTGAATCCCCCGTTGTTCCGTGTCGTTCGTTCCTGCGCGTCCCCGCTCCGCCCGGCGGCCGGGGACCGTTCCTCGGCTCAGCTGTCGCCGGTGACCACCCGGTGGCAGGCCATCGGCGGATCGTGCCGCTCCGGCCAGTCGTCACCGCCGTCCGTGATGAGCCAGATCCACCGGTCGGGCTCCGCCGGGGTTACCTTCCGGGCGTGGCCGTCGGTGACCATGATCACCGCGTCGGCGCGCTCCTCGAACCGCCGTCCGTCCACGGCCCGCCGACCCTCCACGTAGTCCACGACCTGCTGGAAGTCGGTGCCCCCGCCGCCACGCACCCGCTGGCCCGGGACGAACGGCATCAGCGTGCCGTCGAAGCTCAGCCAGTGGCTCTCGACCCCCTCGGCGCGGCCCACCAGCGAGGTGATCCAGTCGATCACCGGCTGGGGCATCGACCCCGAGGTGTCCAGCGCGATGACCACGACCTTGGTGCGCTCCGCGCCCCGCCGCGCCAGCATCGGATCGTGCCCGAGCGCCAGCAGCACCGCTCCCTGCTTCTTCGGGTAGATCAGCCGCTCGCCCTCGCGCAGCTTGGAGGCGAGGGTGTCGGACAGCCAGCGCCGCCACCACTCCACCCGCCGGGTCCGCTGCGTCTCACCGCGCAGCGCGCCCAGCCCCATCCGCCCCCACATCGTCTCCAGCCGCTTGCCGCCGCCGGTGGTGCGGTCCGCGAGGGCCAGCAGTTCGTCCCGGGCGAGCCCTTCGCCGCGCAGCGCGCCGCGCATCACCTCGGCGAGCGTCTCCTCGACGGCCGAGGTCACCGCCTCCGCGTCCATCGGCGGCCGGTTCGCCTCACCGCCCTCGCCGTCCCCGCCGGGGCTCATATGGATACAGAGGACCGGCGGCACCGGAGGGGTGCGCATCCGCTTCAGCTCGCCGTAGATCCTCAGGTCAGTCTCGGTGAAGTGCCGGTAGGACAGCGGCTCGAGGCCCTGCTCGCGCAGATCGGCCACATAGCGCTGGTGCACCTCGCGCGGATCGACGCCCACCGGCTCCCGGCGGGTGCCGCCCGCACCGTCCGGCACCTCGCGGGTCGGCAGACCGCCCTGCGCCAGCCGGGCCAGCGCCACATGGTTGATCGCGACTTCGGCAGCCAGGTCGAAGACCGGGTCGGCGCGCAGGTCCTCGTCCACGTACAGATGGCGGTGGATCAGATGCCGCGCCTCGTGGAACAGGACGAAGCGCACCCCGCTCGGCCCGATCGCGACGAAGAACTCCGGGTTGTACAGCAGCAGACAGCTGCCGTCCCCCGTGGCCACCACCGCCGCCGTGTCCACCGCCGTGGTGGGGATCTGGTGGTGGCACTTCGCGTACAGCCACGAGGACACCACGCTGTCCTTGACCCCGAAGTCCAGCAGCGCCGCCTCCTTGAGCCTGCGGCCCTCCTCGGCCACCGCCGGATCGTCGGGCCCGCAGGCCAGCAGCGCCCGGCGGTCGGCCAGGTCGATCACCCCCCGGCCCGGCGCGTGCCGGCTTTCCCCCGCTACCTGTGCCACTGCCTTCCCTCCGCTCCGACCCGCACGGGAGCGTAACCCCTCGCCGTGGGCGGCCTTTTGCCGCCCACACCGAAAACGCTATCCGCCGGGTCTGACAACGCGGCGGGTGAGGGCGCGCGGTCAGCCCTGCCGCAGGTCCCAGGCCACCTGGGCGACATCGGCGATCATGGCGACGATGTCCGGCCGGTCCTCCCCGCCGTTCAGATGCCGGTACTCGGTGCCCACCGTGATCACCATGCGCTCGGGCAGTCCCGGCCGGGGGAAGGCGTTCTCGGCGATGATCTTGCGGGCCGCCTCCAGGGCGGGGACCCCGGCCGCGTGCAGCTGGTGCGCCCGGTCCCGGATGTGTTCCAGATAGCCGATGTGGCCGCGGACGCCCTCCCGGTCCAGCACCGGGCCGTGGCCGGGGACGATGGTCTGCGCGCCGGTGTCCAGCACTCGCTCACAGGCGGCGATCACACTGTCCAGCGGACCGGCCCAGTGCACCGCGTGGTCGCCGGGATCCTGGGAGCTGGAGGCGAAGATGACATCGCCGGTGAACGCCACCTTCTGCTGGGGCAGATACGCGATGAGATCGCCGGTGGTGTGCGCGGCGGGCAGCGCCGTCAGCTCCACCGGCACCTGCCCGATCCGCAGGTCCAGTTCGCCCGTGAACGTCGTCGTGGGCTCGACGACCTCGGTGCCGTCCCAGTCGAACCGTCCGAAGTGGCTCTGGAGATACCACCCGAGCGGGGTCGCCGGGTCGCTTCCGCGCACCATGGCGTGCAGCTGCTGCGGAGCCGGTTCGTACTCGATGTGGCCGAGCGCCTCGCGGGTGGCCACGACCTCGGCACCGCGCACGACCTCCGCGCCCCACAGATGGTCACCGTTCGCATGGGTGACGATCACTCGCCCGATCCCGCCTCCCTCGGGCAGCAGCGACCGGCTGCGCTCCAGGAAGTCCTGGGCCATGTGCCGGTCGTAGGGGGTGTCGATCCAGGCGGCGGCGCCATCGGGGGACACGATCAGCCCACAGTTGGCGAGCCCCCAGCCCGCACTGGGCGTGGGAGTCCACAGGTGCACACCGTCGGCGAGGGGGAGAAGCGGCGATTGCGAGTTCATGCTCGCACAGTACTCACCGGGGACCGGACGTTCCCTCAACCCCGCCCCGCGTCCCGGCTCACGCCGTCATGGGCCGGTCCGCCGGTCCGACCGGGGCCGGGAGCGCGGTGTCGCCCGCCAGATAACGGTCCACCGCGGCCGCCGCCGAGCGCCCCTCGGCGATCGCCCACACGATCAGCGACTGCCCCCGGCCCGCGTCGCCCGCCACGAAGACCCCCTCCCGGCCGGTCGCGAAACCGGTGTCCCGGGCGATGTTGCCGCGCGCGTCCAGGTCCAGGCCGAGCTGCTCGCACAGTCCGCCGTCCCGCTCCGGACCGCTGAAGCCGAGCGCGAGCAGCACAAGATCGGCCCGCAGCACCCGCTCGCCGCCTCGTCCGTCCCCGGGCGCCTCCGCCCGCCCCCGCTGCCCCTCGGGGACTGCTCCGACCAGGCGCAGCGCCCGGACCCTGCCGTGCGGCCGCCCCGGGCCCGGCGCGTCCCCCTCGAAGCGCACGGTGGTGGCCGAGAACACCCGGGCGTCCACGTCGGCCTCCGGGGAGGCCGCCCGTTCCCGCGCCTCCTCGTGCGCGGCGGACATCCGGTAGATCTTGGGGTACGTGGGCCAGGGCTCGCCCTCCGCCCGTTCGTCGCCGGGCCGTGGATGGATGTCCAGCTGGGTCACGGAGGCGGCGCCCTGCCGCAGCACCGTGCCCAGGCAGTCCGCGCCGGTGTCCCCGCCGCCGACGATGACCACGTGCTTGCCCTCGGCGGTGATCGGCGGCCGGTCGTAGTCGCCCTCCTGGACCCGGTTGGCCAGCGGCAGGTACTCCATCGCCTGATGGATTCCCGCCAGCTCCCGGCCCGGCACCGGCAGTTCGCGCATGGCCCGCGCGCCCACCGCTATCACCAGCGCGTCATAGCGCGCCCTCAGCTCGGCGGCGTCCACATCGGTGCCCACGCCCACGCCGGTACGGAACTTGGTGCCCTCGGCGCGCATCTGCCGCAGCCGCCGGTCCAGATGGTGCTTCTCCATCTTGAACGAGGGGATGCCGTACCGCAGCAGCCCGCCCACCCGGTCGTCACGCTCGTACACCGCCACCGTGTGTCCCGCGCGGGTGAGCTGCTGGGCGGCGGCCAGCCCGGCGGGGCCCGAGCCGATCACGGCCACGGTCCGCCCCGACAGCCGCTCCGGGGGCTTCGGGACCGCGTAGCCGCTCTCCCAGGCCCGGTCGGCGATGGCGACCTCGACGTTCTTGATGGTCACCGCGGGCTGGTTGATCGCCAGCACGCACGCGGCCTCGCAGGGCGCCGGGCACAGCCGCCCGGTGAACTCCGGAAAGTTGTTGGTCGCGTGCAGCCGCTCGCTCGCCCGCCGCCAGTCGTCCCGGGACACCAGGTCGTTCCAGTCCGGGATGAGGTTCCCCAGCGGGCAGCCGTCATGGCAGAACGGAATCCCGCAGTCCATGCAGCGGTCCGCCTGCGCGGTGATGATCGGCAGCAGTCCGCCGGGGACGTACACCTCGTCCCAGTCGCGGACCCGCTCGTCCACCGGGCGGCGCGGCGGAAGGCGGCGTGGTGTGGTGAGAAAGCCCTTGGGGTCGGCCATGACCTCCTCCAGTGCCATGTCCTGGTCTGGCCGCTTTCACCCCACTGTACGGCCGCCCGGCATCCGGTCCAGGGCCTCGGCGGCCTCGGCCATGATCCGTTCCACCAGCTCCGCGCACGACGGCAGATCGTCGATCACCCCCGCCACCTGCCCGGAGGCCATCACGCCGGTATCGGTGCGGCCGTCCACCATCGCCGCCTTCAGCAGCATCGGAGTATTGGCGGCCAGCAGCACCTGGCTCCAGGACAGCCCCGAGCCGCGCCGCATCGCCCGGCCGTCGCGCACCATGCGCGCCCAGCTCAGCCCGGACAGCCGCCGGAAGGCCGCCGCGTGGCGCACGGCCCGTACGAGGGCGGCGGCGCGCCCGGAGCGCTCCAGGGAGGCTACGAGGTCGCTGCGGAGCATCCGGTGGGGGAGCCCGTCCACCGCCGTGGTGACCGTGATGTCCGAGGCCGTCGCCGCCAGATAGCGGGCCTTCACCGCGGCCGGGACGGTGCTGTCGGAGGTCAGCAGGAAGCGGGTGCCCATGGCGATCCCGGCCGCCCCGTAGGCGAGCGCCGCCACCAGACCGCGCCCGTCGTGGAAACCGCCCGCGGCCACCACCGGGATGTCCACGGCGTCCACGACCTGGGGGAGCAGCACCGTGGTCGCCACCGCGCCGGTGTGGCCGCCGCCCTCGCCGCCCTGCACCACCACCGCGTCCGCGCCCCAGCCCGCCACCTTCTCGGCGTGCCGCCGGGCGCCCACGGACGGGATGACCACCACGCCCGCGTCCTTCAGCCGGGAGATCAACTCGCGCTTGGGCGCCAGCGCGAAGGACGCCACCCGTACGCCCTCCTCGATGATGATCCGCACCCGCTGCGCGGCGTCCCCCGCGTCGGCCCGCAGATTGACGCCGAAGGGCGCCTCGGTACGCGACGCGACCTCCCGTACCGCCGACCTCAGCCGCTCCGGGGACATGGTGGCGGAGGCGAGGATGCCCAGCGCCCCGGCGTCGGCGGCCGCCGAGACCAGCCGGGGGCCCGCCACCCACCCCATGCCCGTCTGGACGATCGGATACCGGACGCCGGTGAGCCGGGTCAGCGCGGTGTCCATCGGCGCGGCGTCCACGGGCGCGGTGTCCATCGGCCCCGGGTCCAGCGGTGCCGCGTCCATCAGGGCCGTACCTCCCGCTCGCGCAGCCCCGCCGGATCGATGACCTCCCGGATCAGCCGCAGCTCCTCGGCGGTCGGCTCCCGGGTGGCGGGAGCGCCGTCGGCGATGGCGAGCGGGAAGCCGGTCGCCTCCCGCACCCGCTCGGCGGACACGCCCGGGTGCAGGGAGCGCACCCGCATGGTGCGGCCGGGCGTCTCGAAGTCGAGCACCGCCAGGTCGGTCACCACCCGGGGGATGCGGTGGTAGCGCGTCGCGGAGGGACCGGCGGCAGCGGCCCGGTCGTAGCCGACGCCGCACACCATGTCGACGCGCTCGACGAAGACGCGCGGGGAGTGCCGGGGCACCCAGTAACTCGTCGGATTGTTGAGCGTGTTGACGGGCGCTCCGCGCACGCCCAGCAGCTGCCGCCGGGGCCGCTTCCAGTCGCCGATACAGGAGATGTTCTGGTTCCCGTGGGCGTCGAGCTGGCTCGCGCCCATCATCACATGGCGCTTGCCGCCCATGACCAGAGCGAGGTGGCGGCGGTACGGCAGCCAGCCCTCCACGGTCTCGTCGTCGGCGCCGACCAGCAGCGCCTCGCCGTCGCTGAGCAGCAGGTCAGGCGCGAACGTGAGCCGCGCCAGCCGGGCGCCGAGCCGTGGTACGAGGCCCATCGGGGCGGCCAGCACCTCCCCGTCGCCCCGCCAGGCCTCGGCGCAGGCCAGCACGCAGTACTCGGCCCGGGTGACGGTCATAACTCCGTGCCCTCCTTCGCGTACGCCGCGACCGCGGCCTGATACGTGTCTTCGTCCCCCGCCAGGAACCGCCGGGTGAACTCCCGCCAGGCCGCCGGATCGGCGGCGGCCCGCGCGTACGCCCGCTGGAACGCCTCGTCCCGCCCGTAGTCGGGGGCGCAGGATGTGAAGTGCGCGCCGTGCGGGGTCTCGATCACGCCGGTCACCGCATGGCGGCCCACCAGCAGCGACTGCGGAGCGGCCGCCGCCAGGAACTCCGAAGGGGCGACGACGCGTTCGCAGGAGAGATACGCCTGCTCCGCCGCCTCGCAGAACAGGTCGTCGAAGTACGGATCGGGGCCCAGGTACTGGCCGTTGCCCTGCGCGTCCGCCCGGTTGAGGTGGACGAGCGCGACATCCAGCCGCAGCGCCGGTACGGCCACCAATTCCTCGCCGTCCTCGTACGGCGAGACCACCGTCCGCAGACCGGGGTTGACCGTCATCACGTCCGACCCGAGGCCCGCCCGGATCGGCAGGAAGGGAAGCCGGTGCACGGCCGCGGTCAGCCCCCACAGGAACATCGCCTCGTCCAGCTCCACCAGCTCGAAGTCCGCGCGCTCGCGGGCCGCCCGGAAGTGCGGCTCCAGCGGGATCGAATCGAGCGTGGCGAAGGCCGTGACCAGCTTGCGGATCTTCCCGGCGGCGGCCAGCAGCCCGACGTCCGGCCCGCCGTACGAGACCACCGTCAGGTCGCGGACGTCCGAGCGCAGCAGCGCCCGCACCAGGGCCATCGGCTTGCGCCGGGAGCCCCAGCCGCCGATGCCGACCGTCATGCCGCTCTCGATCCGGCCGACGGCCTCCTCCGCGCTCATCCGCTTGTCGCTCACCGTCGCTCACCGCCCCCGGACCTGTCGGATACGAACGCGTCCCGGTGCTTGTCGGCGAGCCCCGCGAGATTCGCCTCGAAGGTGAAGCCCTGCTCGAAGCGGTAGCTGCGGTGGACATCGACCGGGTCGATGCCGTTGATGGCCGCCTTGGCGAGACGCAGCAGCGCGCCGTCCTTGGCGGCGATCTCCCGGGCCAGCTCCAGGGCGGCGTCCCGCAGCGCGGCGCGCGGCACCACCCGCCACACCGAGCCGTGCCGGTGCAGCTCCCCGGCGGTCGCGGTGCGCGAGGTGTAGTACAGCGCGCGCATCAGATGCTGGGGGACGAGGCGAGCCAGATGGGTGGCCGCGCCCAGCGCTCCCCGGTCCAGCTCCGGCAGACCGAACGTCGCGTCCTCGGCCGCCACGATCGCGTCCGCGTTGCCCGCGAGGCCGATGCCGCCGCCGAGACAGAAGCCGTGCACGGCGGCGACGACCGGCACCGGGCAGTCGTAGACGGCCGCGAACGCCGCGTGGCAGCCGTGGTTGGCACCGATGAGCGCCTGGTGCCCCTCGGCGCGCTGCATCTCCTTGATGTCCACCCCCGCGTTGAACCCCCGGCCCTCGGCGGCCAGGACCACGCAGCGCGTCCCGGGGTCGGCGCCCGCGGCGCGCAGCGCGTCGGCCAGCTCGTACCAGCCGTGTACGGGAAGGGCGTTGACCGGTGGGAAGTCCACGGTGACGACGGCGACGCCCGCTTCGGGGGCGGAGGTGGAGACACCCATGAGCAGATCCGCTACCTTTCCACCAAACGTTTGTTAGGCGTGAAGGTAGCAGCGCCCGGCGCACAGCGGGAGGGTGAGGGGAGCCATGGCCCACTCGATCGACCTGTCCGGACGCGTCGCCGTCGTCACCGGCGGCACCCGTGGCGTCGGCGCGGGCATCGCCCGGGCCCTGCTCGCGGCAGGCGCCGATGTCGTGGTCTGCGCCCGCCGCCCGCCGGACGGCCCGGTCGCGGCCGCCGGGCGCACGGCCCGCTTCCGGCCGCTGGACGTACGGGACCCGGCCGCCGTCGCGGACTTCTTCGCCTGGGTGCGCGAGGCCCACGGCCGCCTCGACGTCCTCGTCAACAACGCCGGAGGCAGTCCGTACGGGCTGCTCGCCGAGTCCGGCCCGCGCCGCGCCGCACGGGTCGTGGAGCTGAACCTGATCGCGCCGATGACGGTCGCTCTCGGCGCCTACGAGGTGATGCGCGATCAGGAGGGCGGCGGATCGGTGGTGATGATCGGCAGTGTCAGCGGCACCCGCCCCTCGCCGGGTACGGCCGCCTACGGCGCCGCCAAGGCGGGCCTGGACAGCCTCGCCCGCACCCTCGCCGTGGAATGGGCCCCCGCGATCCGGGTCAACACCCTGGTCCTCGGCATGGTCCACACCGAACTCGCGCATCTGCACTACGGCGACGAGACCGGCGTGGCCGCCGTGTCCCGCACCGTGCCGCTGGGCCGCCTGGCCACCCCGGCGGAGGCGGGCGACGCCTGCGTCTTCCTCGCCTCGGACCTCGCCGCGTACATCACCGGCGCGAGCCTGGCCGTCCACGGCGGCGGCGAGCGCCCGGCGTTCCTGGCGGCGGCGCGGCCCCCGGCGGACGTAGCACCCTCAACAGGCCAAGGATCAGGAGGAGCACGATGACAGGCATCTGCAGCGGACGCGTCGCGGTTGTCACCGGAGCCGGTCGCGGCCTCGGCCGGGCGCACGCGCTCGCCTTCGCCGCCGAGGGCGCGCGGGTCGTCGTGAACGACCTCGGCGTGGGCCCGGACGGCGCCGGGGAGTCCCCGGGACCCGCCCAGGAGGTGGTCGAGGAGATCCGCGCCCAGGGCGGCCAGGCCGTCGCCCACGGCGGCGACATCGCCACCGCCGACGGCGCGGCCTCCCTCATCGCCGCCGCGCTCGACACATACGGCAGGCTCGACACCCTCGTCAACAACGCCGGTTTCCTGCGCGACCGCATGCTCGTCAACCTCGGCGAGGACGACTGGGACGCCGTCATCCGCGTCCACCTCAGGGGCCATTTCCTGCCCCTCCGGCACGCCGCCGCGCACTGGCGCGCCGAGGCGAAGGCGGGCCGGACGCCCGCCGCGCGGGTGGTCAACACCAGCTCCGGGGCCGGGCTGCTGGGCAGCGTCGGGCAGGGCAACTACGCGGCCGCCAAGGCCGGGATCGTCGGCCTCACCCTCGTCGCCGCGGCGGAGATGGGCCGCTACGGGATCCAGGTCAACGCCATCGCCCCGGCGGCCCGCACCCGCATGACGGAGTCGACGTTCGCCGACACCATGGCGGCCCCCGACGCCCCCGGCGCGTTCGACGCGATGGCACCCGGCAATGTCTCACCGCTCGTCGTCTGGCTCGGCTCCGCCGCCTGCGCCGGGGTCACCGGACGGGTCTTCGAGGCCGAGGCCGGGCGCATCACCGTCATGGAGGGCTGGCGGCCCGGGCCGACCGCCGACAAGGGCGCCCGCTGGACCCCGGCCGAAGCGGGCGAGGCCGCGGCGAAGCTGCTCGCCGCCGCCGAACCGCCGGGGGCGGTGTACGGGGCGTCCTGACGCAGCCGAAATGCGCACCCCTCTGGCACGCACCCGGGTACGCACCCCTCAGGGCACGCATCCGGCGCGCCGCAGCACCGTCAGGAACCGGGACGCGAAGACCGGGTGGCCGTCGGCCGAGGGGTGCAGCCGGTCCAGCCCCTCCGGCTCCAGCAGCAGCCGCGTACAGCCGGGGCCGAACACCTCCGGGCCGTGGATGTAGTGCAGGTTCGCATCGCCGTGGTCGCGCAGCAGCGTGACGGCCCGTCGTATGTGCGCCCGGCACTCGCGCAGCGTCATCCCCGAGGGCCCGGGCACCTCCTCCCGCTCGGGCGCGGTGATGGTCGACATCACGGCGAACGGGGTGTCCGGATGCCCCTCCCGTACGGTGCGCACGAAGCCGACGAGCGCCGAGGCGAGCGCGTCGCGGTTGTGGCTGCCGAGCGCCTGGATGTTGATCCCGACGCAGACGGTGAGCAGTTCCGCCGGAAGGTCCCGCATCAGCCGCGCCGTCATCGGCTGGAGGCAGCAGGCCGCGCCGAGGGACAGCGAGGTCAGGTCCCAGCTGGCGCGGCGGGCCACCAGGGCGGCCCAGGTCCGGCTCGGCGACGCGGCCCCGCGCCCCTGCGAGATGGAGCTGCCGAAGTGGACCCAGCGCGGCCGCTGTTCCGCGCTGTCGCGCTCGACGGCGGCGCCCGCGTCCAGGGACAGCCCGCGCAGCCGGAACTGGTGGTAGTACGGCAGCCACAGCTCGACCGCCGTCATGCGCCCCGGCAGCCCGTCGACCCGGACCTCCGCGTCCCCGCCGTGGGTCTCCAGGTGGGCGGTGGCCGTCCGCCGCCCGTCGCACACCACGTCGAGCCGGGCCCGCTCCTCGGGGCCGTTCAGCTTCGGCGCGGGGTCGGCCTGGTAGCGGCAGACCAGCGAGCGGCTGTCGGTGCGCAGGGTCACCCGTACCCCGGAGGGCATCGCGGCGCGCCCCAGCCCGCCCTCGGGGAGATACAGCGCGGCGTCCTCGTACGGCAGCCGCCATGGCGCGGTCCAGCCGGGTCCGCGCTGAAGGGACACCGCGCCCCGGTAGGTCAGGCGCGGATCGTCGTCACCGATGGCGAGCGGGGCGGGCCGATCGTGCGTGCGCGGGGACATGGGCAGGGAGTCTGGCACGCCCCACTGACAATGGAGCTTCGGTCAGATGCTGATGCCGCGTGCGCGCAGATAGCTCAGCGGGTTGATGTCCGAGCCATAGGCGGGCCCGGTGCGCACCTCGAAGTGCAGATGCGGTCCTGTGGTGTTCCCGGTCGAGCCCGAACGGCCGATCTGCTGGCCGACGTTGACGCCCTGCCCGGCGCGCACGGACAGCTGCGACAGGTGCGCGTACTGGCTGTACTTGCCGTCCGCGTGCCGGATGACCACCTCGTAGCCGTAGGCGTCCGCCCAGCCCGCCGAGACCACCTGGCCCGTGGCGACGGCCTTCACCGACGTGCCGACTCCCACCGGGAAGTCGACGCCGGTGTGATGGCCGCTCGACCAGCTGGACCCGGACGCGCGGTAGGCGGTGGTCGGGCTGACGCCGCTCACGGGCGCGGCGAAGCCGGTGGCGGCGGCGGGCTTCGCCGCGGGCTTGCTCGCGCGCCGCTCGGTCTGCCGCGGCTTGGCCTTCGCCTCGGGCTGTGCCTTGGCCTTCGCCTTGGGCTCGGCTCTGTGCTTGGCCCGGGGCTTCGCCTCGGGCTTGGTCTCGGTCCTGGTCTTCCCCTCGGGCTTGGCCTCGGCTTCCGGCGTGGCCTTGGTGACGCGCAGGGAGAGCTTCTGGCCGGGGTAGATCAGGTCCGGGTCGGAGCCCACCGTCGCGCGGTTGCTCTCGTACAGCGCGTGCCAGCCGCCGCGCACATCCTGCGCGTCGGCGATCCGGGACAGCGTGTCGCCGCCCACGACCACATAGGGCCCGGACTTCGTGGTCGCGTTGCCCGGCAGGCTGGTGGGCGTCGGCTTGCTCGCCCGGACCCGCTCGGCGGTGTTCGCGCGCTCCTTGGCCGCCGTCTGGACGACCTTGGGCGCGCTCTGCGGCGCTGCGGTGTCCTGCCCCAGACCGGCCTTCCCCGAGCACACCGGCCACGCCCCCGGCCCCTGGCCGTCCAGCACCTTCTCGGCGACGGCGATCTGCTGGGCCTTGGTGGCCAGATCGGCCCGCGCCGCGTAGGCCGTCCCGCCGTACGCCTCCCAGGTGCTCTGGGTGAACTGCAGCCCGCCGTAGAAGCCGTTCCCGCTGTTGATGTCCCAGTTGTTCGTGGACTCGCACTGGGCGACCTTGTCCCAGGTCTCGCTGGACGCGGCGTTCGCGCCCGTAGCGGCGACGAGGGGGAGTGCGATTCCGGCGCCGCCCGCCGTGACGCTCAGCGAGGCACGGGAGATGCGGTTGGGCTTGTAACGGCGGTGGCGTCCCCGTAAGGGCATGGACGGCTCCTTCTCCTGCTGCCTGTGAGGTGCTGCCCGTGAGGCGGGCTGCCAAAGCGGGCTAAACATAAGGGGACCGATTTGGCCACAACAAGAGGGAGTTCACAGCGGAAAAGGGTCACAGCGCGCTGTGCTGCGACCCTCTTCCGGCAATGTGATGTGCATCACATAGATTCAGTCGGTGGCTCAAGCGGAACACAGGGTGACGATGGCGCGCTGCCGTGTCCCACCAGCCCCATGTGTCACATCCGTACCGCCAGCGACAGCGCGAAACGGCCCGCGGTGTCGGTCCACCAGCGCCTCGACTCCAGCCCCGCGGCCGCCAGTTCGGTCCGCACCTTCTCCTCCCGGAACTTCGCGGACACCTCGGTACGGACCTCCTCCCCGGCCGCGAAGGACACCGCGAGATCCAGCGCGGGGATCTTCACGGTGAGGTCCTTGCGCGCCCGCAGCCGCATCTCGATCCACTCCCGCTCGGCGTCCCACACCGCCACATGGTCGAAGTCCGCGGGGTCGAGATCGGCACCCAGTTCGCGGCTGAGCACCCGAAGCACGTTCTTGTTGAACTCCGCGGTGACGCCCTGCGCGTCGTCATACGCGGCGACGAGCGTGGCCTCGTCCTTGACCAGGTCGGTCCCGAGCAGCAGCGCGTCACC
The DNA here is from genome assembly GCF_042731515.1 of Streptomyces sp. NPDC059850. Taxonomy (NCBI): domain Bacteria; kingdom Bacillati; phylum Actinomycetota; class Actinomycetes; order Kitasatosporales; family Streptomycetaceae; genus Streptomyces; species Streptomyces sp. NPDC059850. The sequence goes on along the minus strand of NZ_JBHWJI010000025.1, from coordinate 75,408 downwards.
CGGCGACAGCAGGGCGCTTACCGAGGCCAGGAACTCCGCCCGCTCGGGCGGCAGCAGATTGCCGATCGTGCCGCCGAGGAACGCCAGCAGCCGCGGCCCCGGAACGTCCTCGGGCAGTGAGAGCCCGCCGAGGAAGTCCGCGACCAGCGCGTGCACCCTCAGCCCCGGATGGTCGGCGAGCAGGGCGTGCCCGGCCAGCTCCAGCGCGCTTTCGCTGACATCCACCGGTACGTAGGCGTGCAGCTCCGGCAGCGCGTCGATCAGATGGCGGGTCTTCTCGGAAGATCCGGAGCCCAGCTCGATCAGGGTGCGGGCGCCGGTGGCGTCCGCGATCTCCGCCGCGCGCGCGATCAGGATCTCCCGCTCCGCGCGCGTCGGGTAGTACTCGGGCAGCCGGGTGATCTCCTCGAAGAGTTCGCTGCCACGGGCGTCGTAGAACCACTTCGGCGGCAGCTGTTTGGGGGTGCGGGCCAGCCCTTCGGCGACATCGGCGCGCAGGGCCGCGGTCGTGGCATCGGCGGGCAGGGTGCGGGTGACGGTGAAGGGGCTCACGCGGAACCCTCCTTGAGTGCGGTGAGAAGTACGTCGGTGCGGGTGGCGGTGAGCAGCGTGCGGTCGGGGACCTCGGTCCAGCGCGGATCGTCGTCGTACGGCTCGGAGGCGACCACGACGGCGCGGTCCGGTCCTGTCAGGTACCAGAGGGTGTCGCCCCAGGCGGTGGCGGCGATCGTCTCCCCGTCCATGAGCAGCAGGTTGAGCCGCGAACCGGGCGCGGCGGAGGCCACCGCCTCGGTGGTCCGGGCCAGCGCCTCGGACAGCTCGTGGCCCAGCCGCAGCGCGTGCAGCGTCAGCGCCCAGACGAGCGCCGAGTCGCAGCGAGCCTCGAGACCGAGCAGATCGGCGGACGGCAGGGACTCGGCGAGCCCCGCGAGCGTGTGCGGCCAGCCGCTGATGGCCCCGTTGTGGCTGAACAGCCAGGCGCCGGAGGCGAAGGGCGAGGCGCCCGCCTCGCCGTCGGCGCTCGCCACGGTGGCGTCCCGTACGGCGCCCATCAGCGCCCCGGTCCGTACCACCCGGGCGAGATCGGCGAACGACAGATCGCCCCAGATGGGCCCCGCGCGCCGGTAGCGCGCGGGCACCGGATCGCCCGGGGCGTACCAGCCGACGCCGAACCCGTCGGCGTTGACGGTGCCGTGCGCCTGCCGACGCGGCGCCCATGACTGCGTGAACAGGCTGTGCTCGGGCGCGATGACGACCTCGCCGATGGGCCTCTCGGGCCCCAGGTACGCCAGATGCCTACACACCGGCGCCCCCGGTGCGCCGGAGCGCGCTGATGCGGCGGGCGCTCACTCCGCCTCCGCCGGGGACGCGTCGCGGGCGGTGCGGAAGCCCGAGAAGATCTGGCGGCGCACCGGCAGGTCCCAGTTGCGGAACGTGCCGCGGCAGGCGACCGCGTCCACGGCGAACGAGCCGCCGCGCAGCACCTTGTACGCGGGCCCGAAGAAGACCTTCGAGTACTCGGGGTACGGGAAGACGGTGAACCCCGGGTAGGGCAGGAAGTCGCTCGACGTCCACTCCCACACGTCCCCGATCAGCTGCCGTACGCCCAGCGCCGACGCGCCCTGCGGATAGCTTCCGGCGGGTGCGGGCCGCAGATGGCGCTGGCCGAGGTTGGCGTGGTCGGGGGTGGGGTCCGCGTCGCCCCACGGGTAGCGCCGGGACCGGCCGCTGGCCGGATCGTTACGGGCGGCCTTCTCCCACTCCTCCTCGGTGGGCAGCCGGCGCCCGGCCCAGCGGGCGTAGGCGTCCGCCTCGTACCAGCTGACATGGACCACCGGCTCCTCCGGTGGCACCGGCTCGGTCACCCCGAAGCGCCGGCGCAGCCACTGGCCGCCCTCGCGCCGCCAGAACAGCGGGGCGCTCATGCCGTGCTCCTGGATGTACGCCCAGCCCTCGGTGGTCCACCAGCGCCGATCGGTGTAGCCGCCGTCGGCGATGAACTGCGCGTAGGCGCCGTTGGTCACCGGGGTGGTGTCGATGAAGAAGGGCGGCACCAGCCGGTGGTGCGCGGGGCGCTCGTTGTCCAGCGCCCAGGGCTCGGACGAGGTGCCCATGGTGAACCGGCCGCCGGGGACCAGCACCTCGTCCGGCAGGGGGCCGCCGGAGGTGTCGGGCGGCGGCGGGGCGGTGAGGGCGGCCGGGCCGCGACGCAGCTGATGGGTGATGAGCATCGTCTCGTCGTGCTGCTGCTCATGCTGCGCGATCATGCCGAAGGCGAAGGCCGCGTCGAGCAGCGGGGCGCCGCGCAGCTCGGTCCGCTCCAGGACGTCGAGCACCCGGTCGCGTACGTCCGTGACATAGCCGCGGGCCTCGGCGGGCGCCAGCAGCGGCAGTGAGGGGCGCGCCGAGCGCGGATGCTCGAACGCGTCGTACACCGAGTCGATCTCGGGGCGCAGCGCGTCCTGCCCGCCGACGGCGCGCAGCAGCCACTGCTCCTCCTGGTTGCCGATGTGCGCCAGGTCCCAGACCAGCGGCGACATCAGGGGGGAGTGCTGGGCGGTGAGGTCGTTCTCGTCCACACAGGTGGTGAGGGTATGGGTACGGTCGCGCGCGGTGCGCAGAACCGTTTCGGCGCGCTGTCGCAGCGCCTCGGGGTCGAGTGCGGGGCCGGAAGCGGTCATGACCGTTCCTCCTTCCCGGGAAGGGCGGCGAGCACATCGTCGGCCGGACATCGGCCACGGGCGACATACCGGTCGGCGAAGTCGGCGACGGCGGATACGACGGCGGGGGAGGCCCCGATCCGGGGCAGCGCCTCCAGCGCCGTGGCGAAGCAGGCCACGGCGGCGGCGCGCAGCTCGGGGTCGGCCAAGGCGTCACGGGACGCCGTCATCCACAGCGGATTGCAGGGCGCGGGCCGGGTGCCCGCCGTCTCGGCGAGCGGCTTCACCACGCGGTAGACGGTCTCCGCGGCCTGCGGGTCGTCGAAGAGCGCCACGGTCACGGCGAGGGGCACGATCCAGCCGTCGTCGCCGCTCTGGGCGTCGATCATGCGCAGTTCGAGGTGGCCGCGCGGACGGACGGGCGGAAACAGGGTCGAGACATGGAAGTCGAGATCGTCCTGGGTGGGCGGCCGCGGCAGACCGGTGCGGGCCCACTGCCGGAAGGTGAGGCCGTCCGGCACCGCCCAGTGCGTGCCGTCGTCCCGGATGGCCATCACGGGAGCGTCCAGCACGTATCGGGCCCAGGCGGCGCGGGGCTCCCGGCCGTCGGGCGGGGCCAGCGTGCGGCCGGGGTCCATCGCCGCCCACAGCGCCTGCCGGGTGGAGCGGAAGCCGGTCGGGCGGCCCTCGCGCAGCGGGGAGTTGGCGAACGCGGCGGTCAGTACGGCGCCCAGCAGATGGGCCAGCCGCCAGCGCCGCCCGAGGCCCAGCGGGCCGGGCTCCTCCTGCCCGGCGTCCACACAGACCTGTACGGAGGCGGTGTTGCACATCATGGAGCGCCCCGCCGGTCCCCGGCGGTTGAAGTAGGTCTCCATGGAGTCGTAGCGCGGTGTGGTGAGGATCCTGCGCGGCGGGCGCCATGGGTCGTGTCCATGACCTGCGATGGCGAGGCCCAGCTCGGCGAGGAGCGCGCGGACGAGGACCAGATCGGCGGCGGCGGACTCCACACACGCGGTGAGGGAGTCGGCCGGGAGGGAGCTGAGCTCCACCTGGCCGCCGGGTTCGAAGGTGAGCGCGGAGGAGAGACCCAGTCCGCGCAGGGCGGTGACCGCGGCTTCCAGCCGGGCCGCCTCGACGGGTCGTGCGGGGGCGTGCGGGTCGTACATGATCCATTCGAGTTCGACGCCGATGCGTCGCGGGGGACCGGTTTTGAAACAGATCCCGTGGAGTCTGGCCTCCATCTCGGCCTCGTCGATCGCCTTGCTGTCCGGCACAGTCGTCATCTCCCGTCCCGTTCCGGCTATCGGATCGCTGCGATAGGAACCGATATGTCGCCGCCCACTCTTGTCCGTCGAGGTCCCGGGCTCAAGGGTGCCTCCAGAGTTGCATAAGAGTTCACCGCGCGCCGGGCGGGAAGGCAGGATGGCTGAAGCCTCGGTACGAGCCGGTTCCCCTGCTCGTACCGACTGGTTAGTATGTGCGCCCCGACGCGTTTCACGCCCCTACCGACAGCTTCTGGAGGCCACCGGATGCAGGCATGGCGAGTGCACGATAATGGCGAGCCGCGTGAGGTGATGCGCCTCGACGACGTGCCGGATCCGGTGGCCGGGCCCGGGGAGCTGCTGCTGCGGGTCCGGGCCGTCGACGTCAACTTCCCGGACGCCCTGCTGTGCCGCGGCCACTACCAGGTACGGCCGCCCATGCCGTTCACCCCGGGCGTCGAGGTGTGCGGCGAGATCGTCGCCGTCGGCGAGGGGGCGCGGGGCCAGGTGGGCGCGCGCGTCCTGGCCACCCCCACGCTCCCCGCGGGCGGCTTCGCCGAGTACGTGACCGTCGACGCGGCCACCGTGCTGCCCGCGCCGGACGCCCTGGACGACGCCCAGGCCGCGGCCCTGCACATCGGCTACCAGACGGGCTGGTTCGGCCTGCACCGGCGGGCCGGGCTGCGCGCCGGGGACACGCTGCTGGTGCACGCCGCCGCGGGCGGCGTCGGCAGCGCCGCCGTGCAGCTCGGCAAGGCCGCCGGGGCACGGGTGATCGGGGTCGTCGGCGGCGCGGACAAGGCCCGGGTCGCCCGCGAACTGGGCTGCGACGTGGTGCTCGACCGGCGCGCCGACGACATCGTGGCCGCCGTCAAGGAGGCCACCGGCGGACGCGGCGCCGACGTCGTCTACGACCCGGTCGGCGGCGACGCCTTCACCCAGTCCGTCAAATGCATCGCGTTCGAGGGCCGGATCGTGGTGGTCGGCTTCGCCAGCGGCGTCGTCCCGCAGGCCGCCCTCAACCACGCCCTGGTCAAGAACTACGCCATCCTCGGGCTCCACTGGGGCCTCTACAACACCTACGACCCGGCCGCGATCCGCGCCTGCCACGACGAGCTGACCAAGCTCGCCGCCCAGGGCGCCGTCAAACCGCTGGTCAGTGAGCGGGTGCCGCTGGAGGGGGCCGCGGACGCCGTCCAGCGCGTCGCCGACGGCGTGACCACCGGCCGCGTCGTGGTCGTCCCCGGACAGCCCGAGGGAGGCGCCCGATGAGCACCCCCGAGAACACCTCCCCGGATTCCGCCCCCGTGGACGCCGACGGGCTGCGGCGCCGCACCCGCGCCCTCCTCGACGCCCACCCACCGGCCACCACCGACCCGCTGGAGTTCCTGCGCGCCCGCTTCGACGCCGGACTCGCCTGGGTGCACTACCCGGTGGGGCTGGGCGGCCTCGACGCCCCCCGCTCGCTCCAGGCCGTCGTGGACGCCGAACTCGACGCCGCCGGAGCGCCCGACAACGACCCCCGTCGCATCGGCATCGGCCTCGGCATGGCCGCGCCCACCATCCTCGGCTTCGGCACCGACGAGCAGCGGCAGCGGCTGCTGCGCCCGCTGTGGACCGGCGAGGAGGTGTGGTGCCAGCTGTTCAGCGAGCCCGGCGCCGGTTCCGACCTCGCCGCACTCGCCACCCGGGCGGTGCGCCACGGCGACGACTGGGTGGTCGACGGCCAGAAGGTCTGGACGTCCAGCGCCCACCTCGCCCGCTGGGCCATCCTCATCGCCCGCACCGACCCCGACCTGCCCAAGCACCGCGGCATCAGCTACTTCGTCTGCGACATGACCGACCCCGGGGTCGAGGTCCGGCCACTGCGCCAGATCACCGGCGAGGCCGAGTTCAACGAGGTCTTCCTGACCGGCGTACGCATCCCCGACAGCCGCCGCCTCGGTGAGATCGGCGAGGGCTGGCGGGTCGCCCAGACCACCCTGATGAACGAGCGCGTCGCCATCGGCGGCGGCCGCGTCCCCCGCGAGGGCGGCATGATCGGCCTGGTCTCCGGGACCTGGCGCGACCGCCCCGAACTGCGCACCCACGATCTGCACCAGCGGCTGCTGCGGCTGTGGGTGGACGCCGAGGCCGCCAGGCTCGCGGGCGAGCGGCTGGGCCAGCAGCTGGCCGTCGGACAGCCCGGCCCCGAGGGCTCGGCCATGAAGCTCGCCTTCGCCCGGCTGAACCAGGAGATCAGCGCGCTGGAGGTCGAACTGCTGGGGGAGGAGGGCCTGCTCTACGACGACTGGACGCTGCGCCGCCCCGAACACGTCGACTTCACCGGACGCGAGGCGGGCTACCGCTATCTGCGCGCCAAGGGCAACTCCATCGAGGGCGGCACCTCCGAGGTACTGCTCAACATCATCGCCGAACGCGTCCTGGGCCTGCCGCCCGAGCCGCGGACCGACAAGGACGTCCCGTGGAAGGATCTGCCCCGATGAGCACCCCGGACCTGCTCTACACCGAGGCCGAGGACGACCTGCGCGCGGCCGTGCGGTCGCTGCTCACCGACCGCTGCCCGCCCGGCGCCGTGGTTTCCGAGGCCGAGACGGGCCGGGCGCACGACCCCGGGCTGTGGCGCTCCCTGGGCAGCGAGATGGGCACGGCGGGGCTGCTCGTGCCCGAGAAGCTCGGCGGCCAGGGTGCCACCGCGCGCGAGGCGGCCGTCGTGCTGGAGGAGCTGGGCCGGGCCGTCGCCCCCGTGCCGTACCTCACCAGCGCCGTCCTCGCGGTCAGCGCCGTGCTGGGCTGCGACACGGGTGAGGAGCCCGTGGCGCGGCTGCTCGGCGCCCTCGCCGACGGCCGTACGGTCGGCGCGCTGGCGGTTCCGGCGGCCACCCCGCCCGGCACCACCTCGCCCGGCGGCGGCGCCGCCCCGGCCGTGACCGTACGGGTGGACGGTGACGGCACGCTCAGCGGCCGGATCACCCATGTCGCGGGCGCGGCGGGCGCCGATGTGCTGCTCGTCCCCGCCGAGGGACCGGACGGGTACGGGCTGTACACCGTGGAGACCACGGAAGCCAGCGTCTCCGTGGAGCCCCTGACCTCGCTCGACCTGACCCGGCCCATCGCCGCAGTGACCCTCACCGGTGCCCCCGCGCGGCGGCTGGCCGGTCCCGGCCGGGCGGAGGCCGCCGTCGTACGGGCACTGCTGACCGGCGCCGGACTGCTCGCCTCCGAGCAGCTGGGCGTGGCCGAGTGGTGCCTGACCGAGACGGTCCGCCACACCAAGGAGCGCCACCAGTTCGGCCGCCCGGTCGGGTCGTTCCAGGCCCTCAAGCACCGGATGGCGGCGCTCTACCTCGAGCTGGTCTCGGCCCGCGCCACCGCCCGGTACGCCGCCGACGCACTGGCCGCCGACAGCCCGGACGCCCCGGTCGCGGTGGCCGTGGCGCAGGCGTACTGCGGTCAGGCGGCGGTGCACGCGGCCGAGGAGTGCGTGCAGTTGCACGGCGGCATCGGCATGACCTGGGAACACCCGGCGCATCTCTACCTCAAGCGGGCCAAGAGCGCCGAGACCCTGCTCGGTACCCCGGGCCGCCACCGCGAGGCCCTCGCCGCCCTGGTGGACCTCCCGGCGCCCACGGTCTGACGAGCGAATCGCCGGCGCCCGGTGAACCCGCCCCCCCCCCCGGCGGCGGGGGCGCGGGGCCCGCCCCCCCCCCCCGGGGCGCGGGCGTGTGGGACGCGTGGGGGGGGCCCCCCCGCCGGG
>NZ_JBHWJI010000025.1:0-67719 GCF_042731515.1 Streptomyces sp. NPDC059850 | reverse complement strand
GCCCCGCGCCGCCCGGGGGCACCTCCGGGCGCCCACGGAAGCCCGTGCGAAGCGCCCCCGCCCGGGCACCCCCCCCCCCCGCGGGCCCCGTCCCCCGCCCGCCGCGCTCACCCGGAGGTCGAACGGAAGATCGGCACTCGTGTGGAGCACCCGCTTCGAGGGGATTCAGGGGGATTCTGGGCCACACTGACGGCCGGATCCCGATCCCCTGAAGCGGCCCAGGAGGCTCCCCATGGCCATTTCGATCTCCGTGGTCCTGCTCCTGCTGATTCTGGCGGTGGTCTTCCTGCGCAGCGGCGGACTACGCGTCTCGCACGCCCTGGTCTGCGTCACGCTGGGCTTCTACCTGGCGAGCAGCAGCATCGCGCCGACCATCTCCGAGGGCCTGTCCGCGACCGCGGACGTCGTCAGCAGCGTCCGTCCCTGACCGGCGCCCGCGACCGCGGTTCAGCCTTGTTTCGCGTTGTTTCGCGTTGATCCGGCAACCGCTCAGCGGCCGATCTCCACGTCCTCCAGCACGCCCAGGGCGTCGGGCACCAGAACCGCCGCCGAGAAGTAGGCGCTCACCAGATACGACGTCACGGCCTGCTCGTTGATGCCCATGAAGCGGACGTTGAGGCTGGGCTCGTACTCGTCGGGGATGCCCGTCTGGTGCAGTCCGATGACGCCCTGGCTCTCTTCCCCGGTGCGCATCGCGAGGATCGAGCTGGTGCCGGACTCACTCACCGGGATCTTGTTGCAGGGCAGCAGCGGCACCCCGCGCCAGGCGCGCACCGCGGTGCCCGCCACCTCGGCGCCCTGCGGATACAGCCCCCGGCTGCTGCACTCGCGGCCGAAGGCGGCGATGGTGCGTGGATGCGCCAGCAGATACTGCGTCTTGCGGCGCCGGGCCAGCAGCTCGTCCAGATCGTCCGGGGTGGGCGGGCCGCTGCGGGTGTGGATGCGCTGGGAGAGCGCGGCGTTGTGCAGCAGACCGAACTCCCGGTTGTTGACGAGTTCGTGCTCCTGGCGCTCGCGCAGCGCCTGGATGGTCAGCTTGAGCTGTTCCTCGACCTGGTTCATCGGTTCGTTGTAGAGGTCGGCGACGCGGGTGTGGACGCGCAGGATCGTCTGGGCGACGCTCAGCTCGTACTCACGCGGCTTCAGCTCGTACTCCGCGAACGTCCCCGCCAGCGTCGGCTCTCCCGTATGGCCGGAGGCGACCGCGATATCGGCCTCGCCCCGCCGGTTCTGCGCGGGCTCGGTCCGCCCTGACGCCTCCTGGAGATGGCCGCGCAGCGCCTCGGACCGGTCGGCGGTCTCCAGGAAGACCCGGCGGGGGAGGGTGAGCACCGTGGTCCGGGTGACGGCCCGCGCGGTGAACTCCCAGGTGCCCTCCGGACCGGTCAGCACCGAGTCGCCGAAGTACTCCCCGTCGGCCAGCAGCCCCAGCGCCGTGCCCTCGTCGTACGCCCCGGGCGCGATCTGCCGGACCTTGCCGTGGGCGATGAGGTACACCTGATCGGCCGGGCGGCCCGCCTCGACCAGCACATCGCCGGGCGCGTACTCCCGCTGCACACAGCCGTCCGCCAGCGCCTCCAGCACCGCGGTGTCGCCGAAACCGCGCAGCGTCGGCAGCTCACCCAGCTCCGGCGGAATCACCCGCACCTCGGATCCGGTGCTGACGAACTCGATCCGTCCGTCCCCGACCGTGTAGCTGAGCCGCCGGTTCACCCGGTACGTACCGGCCGAGACCTGGACCCAGGGCAGCACACGCAGCAGCCACCGGGAGGAGATGGCCTGCATCTGCGGGACGGACTTGGTCGTCGTCGCCAGATTCCGGGCGGCGGCCGTTCCCAGACTCAGCGGCTGCTCTCCGGACTCCACGGAGGTGGTCATCTGTGTTCATCACCCATTTCTGTAGTGGGGGGCGTTACGGGCGTTGCGGGAAGGCGATACCGGCGGCCGGGGGTGCGGCCGCCGCGCCGTCAGAGTCCGATTTCCACGTTCTCCAGGATTCCGAGCGCGTCCGGGACGAGGACGGCCGCGGAATAGTAGGCGCTCACGAGGTACGAGATGATCGCCTGGTCGTTGATTCCCATGAAGCGGACGGAAAGGCTGGGTTGGCATTCATCCGGAATTCCGGTCCGGTGGAGGCCGATGACGCCCTGGTTCTCCTCGCCGGTGCGCAGTGCCAGGATCGAGCTGACGCCGCTGCGGGTCACCGGGATCTTGTTGCACGGGAAGATGGGAACGCCGCGCCAGGCCGGGACCGCGTGCCCGTTCACCTCCGCGTGCTGCGGGACGATCCCCCGGCTGTTCAGCTCCCGGCCGATGGCCGCGATGGCCCGCGGGTGGGCCAGGATCAGCCCGGGGTCCTTCCAGACGGTGGCCAGCAGCGCGTCGAGGTCGTCGGGGGTGGGCGGGCCGCCACGGGTGTGGATGCGCTGGGACAGGTCGGCGTTGTGCAGCAGGCCGATGTCGGGGTTGTTGACCAGCTCGTGCTCCTGGCGCTCGCGCAGCGCCTCGATGGTCAGCCGGAGCTGCTGCTCGACCTGGTTCATCGGTTCGTTGTAGAGGTCGGCGACGCGGGTGTGGACGCGCAGCACCGTCTGGGCGACGCTCAGCTCGTACTCACGCGGCTTCAGCTCGTACTCCGCGAACGTGCCCGCCAGCGTCGGTTCGCCCGAGTGCCCCGAGGCCAGCTCGATGGACGCCTCACCGTGCTCGTTCTGCGCGGCCACCGGCGCCGAGCGCACCGCCTCCACATGCGTGCGCAGCTCCCGGGACCGGTCCAGCTGCTCCTCGAACTCCTGCCGGGACAGGGTCAGCGCCGTGCAGGAGGTGACCGCCTTGACCGTGATGCCCCAGGCGCCGGGCTCGGTGGCGGCCAGCTCCCGCGCGCCGAAGTGGTCACCCCCGGCGGCCGACCCGACCACCGAGGGCTCGTCGAACGCGCCCTCGGCCAGCTTGTCGACCTTGCCATGGGCGAGCAGGACCAGCTCGTCGGCCGGGTGCCCGGCCTCCACCAGCAGCTCCCCGGGGGCGAACTCGCGCTGGGTGAAGCGGTCCGCCAGCGCCTCGAGCACCGCGGTGTCCTCGAAGGCGCGCAGCAGCGGCAGTTCGCGCAGCTCGACGGGGATGACCCGGACCGCAGAGCCGGTGGTGGTGAACTCCACCCGCCCGTCACCGAGCGTGTGCGACGCCCGGCGGTTCACCCGGTACGAACCGCCCGGAACCTGCACCCACGGCAGCATGCGCAGCAGCCACCGCGAGGTGATGCCCTGCATCTGCGGCACGGACTTTGTCGTCGTCGCCAGATTCCGTGCCGCCTCCGTGCCCAGACTCGTGGGCGGCTGCGGATTGCCGATACCGGAACCTGATTCAACGGACGTCGTCATCGTGAATGCTCACCCATCCCTGTACGGACTTGAAGAGATATTCCGCCTCGAAGCAACTGCCAAGCTATCAGCGGACTTTGGGCGGTGCATTCACTCAAAAGAGTGTGCTGTCAAGGGTTTGCGGAATTAGTGCCGGGTGAATACTCCGCCACCGGGCCCTCGGGAACGGCGTGGAAATGGCCGGGAACCACCTGCGGAACTCTTCGCACGCCCCTGCCCATCGGGACCGCGGGCCCCCGATACTCACTGGCGTCCGACGCGTACATCCGGCACCACGCCGGGACGAGAGCCGGGAGGCCCCCATGGTCCGCCGTACACGCCGCGCCTTTGTCGTCACCCTCGGAGCCGCACTCGCGGGCGGCACCGCCGCCCCGGCGTTCGCGGACTCAGCCGGTCCCAGGCCCAAGCCGCCGCTGGCCAGAGCCCACGCGCACAACGACTATGAGCACCCGCGCCCGCTCCTCGACGCCCTGTCCCACGGCTTCGGCAGCGTCGAGGCCGACATCTGGCTGGTGGACGGCCAGTTGCTGGTCGCCCACGACGCGACCGACCTCGACCCCACCCGCACCCTGGAATCCCTGTACCTCGACCCGCTGTTCCAGCGCGTCACGGCGAACCGCGGCCGGGTCTACCGCGGCTACGACCTGTCGCTGCAACTGCTGATCGACCTCAAGACCCCCGGCGAGGCCACCTACCTCGAACTCGCCAAGCGGCTGCGCCGCTACAGCCGGATGTTCAGCACCGCCTACGGCGGGGTCGACGGCGGGGTGCGGCGCGGAGCGGTGACCGCCGTCATATCGGGCGACCGTGGAGCGCGCGGCCCCATGGAGGCCGAGGAGGTGCGCCACGCCTTCTACGACGGACGCCTGGAGGACATGGGCACCGGCGTGCCCGCCTCCTTCATCCCGCTCATCAGCGCCGACTGGACGAAGACCTTCACCTGGCAGGGCATCGGCGCGATGCCGCAGGAGGAGCGGGAGAAGCTGTACCAGATCACCGTCGCCGCCCGCGCGGCCCGGCAGAAGGTGCGCTTCTGGGCCACGCCCGACCTCGCGGGCGCGGCGCGTGACGCCGTGTGGCGCGAGCTGCTGGCCGCGCACGTCGGCTACCTCAACACCGATGACCTGGCGGGGCTGGAGGACTTCCTGCGCCGCGCTCACTGACGTGTCCCCGAGAATCGGTTTCGCGGGCCCGGCGTCCCGCGAAACCGATTCGCGGGACGCCGGTCCGCTCCGCCATGCTGACCGGCATGCTCATCAGGACCGCCACCCCCGAGGACTGGCCCGCGATCTGGCCCTTCCTGCACCGCATCGTCGCCGCGGGCGAGACCTATACCTATCCGCGCGACCTCGACGAGGAACGGGCCCGCGACCTCTGGATGCTGACGCCCCCGGGCCGGACCGTCGTCGCCACCGGCGCCGACGGTGCGGTGCTCGGCTCGGCCAAGATGAACCCGAATCAGATGGGGCCCGGCGCGCACGTGGCGGGCGCCAGCTTCATGGTGGCGCCCGAGAGCGCCGGGCGGGGCGTCGGCCGCGCGCTCGGCGAACACGTCCTGGAGTGGGCGCGCGCCGAGGGCTACCAGGCGATGCAGTTCAACGCCGTGGTGGAGGCCAACACCCGGGCGGTCGCGCTGTGGCGCTCACTCGGCTTCGAGGTGGTGGGCACCGTACCCAAGGCGTTCCACCATCCGGCGGAGGGCTACGTCGGGTTGCACGTCATGCACCGCTTCCTGTGACCGAGGCCGCTTCCCTGAGCCCCGCCGGATCGTCGAGGACGGCCTGCACCACGGAGTGCGCCGCGCCGAGCAGCGGACCGTCCGAGCCCAGCCGCGAGACCGTCACCGCGCCCTGACCGGAGCGCGCCGGGTCCGCGAGCCGCAGCGCCAACTCCTGCTCCAGGGCGGGCAGCAGCCAGGGCGCGAGCGGCGTGAGCGCGCCCCCGAGCACCACCGTGCGCGGGTCGAGGAGGTTCACGGCACCGGCCAGCGCGATACCGAGCGCCGCGCCCGCCTCGCGCAGCGCGCGCCGTACCCGCTGGTCGCCGTCCGCCGCCCGCTCGGCCAGCAGGGCGATCCGGCCGCCGGGCCCGGGGTGCTGGGCGGCGGCCTGCCCGGGGGACAGCCCGCTCGCCCGCAGCACCGCCTCCTCGCCCGCGTACTGCTCCAGACAACCGCGCCCGCCGCACGCGCACGCGGGCCCCTCGGGCCGTACCGGCACATGGCCCAGCTCACCCGCGAAGCCGTGGGTGCCGCGCAGCAGCCGCCCGTCGAGCACGACCGCGGCGCCGATGCCGATCTCGGCCGAGACATGGACGAAGTCGCGCGGCGCCGGGTCATGGCCGCCCCGCCACAGCTCGGCGAGCGCCCCGAGGTTGGCCTCGTTGTCGACGGTCAGCGGCAACCCGGGCAGTGCGGCGCGCAGCGCGGGGCCGATGTCCACGCCCTCCCAGCCGAGGTTGGGGGCGCGCACCACCAGCGACGCATCGCGCGCCACCAGGCCCGGCACCGCCACCGCGAGCCCGGCGGGCCGCAGCCCCGCGCGCACCGCCTCCGCCGCCACCTGCCGGACCAGCTCGGCGAGCCGGGCGAGCGCAGGGCCCGCCGCGCGGTCCCGGTTCGGCGCCGCCACCTCCGTACGGGCCCGTATCCGGCCGCCCAGGTCCACCGCGCAGACGGCCAGATGGTCCACGCCTATCTCCGCGCCGATCCCGGCCGGGCCGCGCTCGTTGAGCTGCAGCGCGCTGCCGGGGCGGCCGACCGTGCCGGGCCGGGACGGGCCCAGCTCGACCAGCAGCCCATCCCGGATCAGCTCGTCCACCAGCGTGGAGACGGCGGCCCGGGTCAGCCCCACCCGGGCCGCGACGGACGCGCGGGAGAGCGGTCCGTGCGCGGCCACGGCGTGCAGCACGAGGGAGAGATTCCGGCGGCGCATCGCCTGCTGGGTGTTGGGCAGTGGCGCTGCCACGGTCGTCTCCTCTCGTACGGGCTTCTCATGCGGTTCCGCTGATGGTGCCCGGCGGCGCGGGTCAGGCCCGGCGCAGCAGCCCGTCCGCGTCGGACAGCACCCGGGAGACGCGCTGCCGCGTCTCCTCGTCGCGCTCCACCGCCTCGTACGACGGTCCCTCCGCGGTCGCCCAGCGGCGCGCCACCGCCGCCGGGTCCTCGCCCAGCGCCAGCCCGGCGGCCTGCGCGGCGGCGCCGAGGGCGACGAGTTCCTGCGCCCGGGGCACCTGGACGGGGCGGCCGCTCAGCCGCCGTACCGTCTCGCGCCAGGCCATGCCCTTGGCGCCGCCGCCGATGAGCAGCAGCGGCGTATCGGGGGCCGCGTCCGCGTCCAGCACCTGGTCGAGCGCGGTCAGCAGAGTGAAGACGGCGCCGTCGTAGGCGGCCTGGAGGAGCTGGCCCGGCGTCGTGTCGTGGCGCAGCCCGTGCAGCAGCCCGGAGGCGTGGGGCAGGTTCGGGGTGCGCTCACCGTCCAGGAAGGGGAGCAGTACGGACTGGCCGCCCGGCTCCACCGCCTCCCGGTCCCGGCCCAGCAGCGCGGCGACCTTGTCGACGGCGAGCGTGCAGTTGAGGGTGCAGGCCAGCGGCAGCCAGGCCTCCCGGCTGTCGGCGAACCCGGCGACCGTCCCCGTCGGGTCGGCGGGCCGGTGCTCCGAGACCGCGTACACGGTGCCGGAGGTGCCGAGGCTGAGCACGGGCTGCCCCGGGCGCAGCCCGAGCCCGAGGGCCGCGGCCATGTTGTCGCCGGTCCCGGTGGCCACCAGGGCGCCGGTGGGCAGCGGCAGGCCCGGCAGGTCCCGTACCGTCCCGGCCGCCTCGCCGTGCCGCAGGACGCGCGGCAGCAGCGCGGAGGAGAGCCCGACCCGGCCGAGGATCTCCTCGTCGTACGCCTCGCTGCCGGACGCCCACCAGCCGGTGCCCGAGGCGTCGCCGCGGTCGGTCGTGCCGTATCCGGTGAGCCGCTCGGTGAGGTAGTCGTGGGGGAGCCGGACGGCCGCGGTGGCGCGGGCCGCCTCCGGCTCGTTCTCCATGAGCCAGGCCCATTTGGTGACGGTGAACGACGCCGCGGGCACGCTGCCGATCCGCTCCGCCCACGCCTTGGGGCCGCCCAGCTCCTCGACCAGCCGGTCGCGCTGCGGTGCCGAGCGCACGTCGTTCCACAGCAGCGCGGGGCGCACCGGGCGGCCGGAGGCGTCCAGCGTCACCAGCCCGTGCTGCTGGCCGCCGATGGAGACCGCGGCCGCCTGCCGGGCGTGCGGGCCGCACTGGCGCAGCGCCTCCGCCAGCGCCTCCCACCACGCTTCAGGATCGCTCTCCTTGCCCTCGCCGCCGGCTCCGCCGCCGACGGTGTGCGAACCCTGGCCGCGTGCGACGACCCGGCCGGTCGCGGCGTCGACGACCAGCGCCTTGGTCGACTGCGTGGAGCTGTCCACGCCCACGACCAGCGGTCCTTCCGGCACGGGCACGGCTGCTGCTGCCATCTCGCGCTCTCCCTTGCGTCCCTGTGTGCTTGCGACTGCGTCCCTGTCCGCTGCGACGAGTCTCCGCGGCTGATGAGCGGGGCTTCCCCGGAATGCTCGCGCATACTAATTTGTAAAGCGCCCTGACGAAATAGGCGAGGGAGCTGCGATGAGCTACAACCCCACCCCTGAGGACAGGTTCACCTTCGGCCTGTGGACGGTCGGCTGGCAGGGCCGGGACCCGTTCGGGGACGCCACCCGCCCGGCGCTCGACCCCGTCGAGTCCGTCACCCGGCTCGCCGAACTCGGCGCGTACGGCGTCACCTTCCACGACGACGACCTCATCCCCTTCGGCGCCTCGGAGACCGAGCGCGAGTCGCACATCAAGCGCTTCCGGCAGGCCCTGGACGCCACCGGCATGACCGTGCCGATGGCCACCACCAACCTGTTCACCCATCCGGTCTTCAAGGACGGCGCCTTCACCGCCAACGACCGGGACGTCCGCCGCTACGCCCTCCGCAAGACCCTGCGCAACATCGACCTCGCGGTCGAGCTGGGCGCGAAGACCTATGTGGCCTGGGGCGGCCGCGAGGGCGCGGAGTCCGGCGGCGCCAAGGACGTGCGCGCCGCCCTCGACCGGATGAAGGAGGCCTTCGACCTGCTCGGCGCGTACGTCACCGAGCAGGGCTACGATCTGCGCTTCGCCATCGAGCCCAAGCCCAACGAGCCGCGCGGCGACATCCTGCTGCCCACCGTCGGCCACGCGCTCGCCTTCATCGAGCGGCTGGAGCGGCCCGCGCTGTACGGGGTGAACCCCGAGGTCGGCCACGAGCAGATGGCCGGGCTGAACTTCCCGCACGGCATCGCGCAGGCGCTGTGGGCGGGCAAGCTCTTCCATATCGACCTCAACGGCCAGTCCGGCATCAAGTATGACCAGGACCTGCGGTTCGGGGCGGGCGATCTGCGGGCCGCCTTCTGGCTCGTCGACCTGCTGGAGACGGGCGGCTACGAGGGCCCGCGCCACTTCGACTTCAAGCCGCCGCGCACCGAGGACATCGAGGGCGTGTGGGCGTCGGCTGCGGGCTGCATGCGTAACTACCTCATCCTCAAGGAGCGGGCGGGCGCCTTCCGTGCCGACCCGGAGGTCCAGGAAGCGCTGCGCGCCTCGCGCCTGGACGAGCTGGCCCGGCCCACCCTGGAGGAGGGCGAGACCCCGGCGGCGCTGCTCGCCGACCGCACCGCCTTCGAGGAGTTCGACGCCGAGGCCGCCGCCGAGCGCGGTATGGCCTTCGAGCGCCTGGACCAGCTCGCCATGGACCATCTGCTGGCCGCGCGCGGCTGATCACTGATCGCCGACCGCGGTAGCGACCGGCCGCCGGTCCCGCCCCCCGACGGGACCGGCGGCCGGAGTTCACCGGACCCGCCGGATCAGGACGGCTGCCAGCCCGCGAGCCAGTCCGCGATCTCGTAGTCGGCGGCCTGCGCGTCGGTCAGCTGCGGCCGGTCGCCGCTCGCCGAACCGGAACCGGAGCCCGTGTTCTTGTACTCCGCGAAGCGGTCGTCCTTCCAGGAGAACCCGCTCATGTCCGTCCACGGCGTGGTTTTGACCGCCGCCGACAGATTCGTGTTGCGGACGACCGTCTGCGGATCGAGGCTCGCGTCCCCGCCCGCGTGCCAGGGGCGGCCGAGGTAGAAGGACCGGCTGCTGACGTCCCCGCTGACGGTGCTGTTGATGAACAGGAAGCCCTTCTTCCCGGCCGCCGTCGAGGGCGCCGCGACATAGCCGCCGGAGCTGCCGTCGTAGCGCTTGACGAGCTTTATCGTCGACTTGTTGATGACGGCGGAGGCGCGGCCGAAGACGAAGTCGACATTGCCCTGGACGACGGAGTTGTTGACGTATACCCGGCCGGTCTTGTCCTTGCTCGCCGAGTCGAGCAGCAGGGTGTCCTGGTCGCCGACCGCGCCGATGTTGTCCAGCACGATTTTGTCGGCCGCGGTGCGCAGCGCGACCGCCTGCTTATCGGTGATGCTCGTGTTCGCCTCGTTGAAGTCGTTCACGAACTGCAGATGGCGCGCCTGGAAGTCGTCCGCCTCGACGGCGACGGTCGCGCTGCCGCTGGTGCCGTAGGTCCCGCCGCCGGGCTTGGGGGTGCCGGAGGCGTTGTTGTAGACGATGCTCACGTCACTCTTGTTGCCGGTGCTGCCCACCAGCCGGATGTGCGGCTTGTTGGAGGGGATCTTCACGAGCTCCCGGTAGGTGCCGGGCTTGACGGAGATAGTGACCGCGGAGGAGTTGTTCGCCGGGACCGCGTTGACGGCCGCCTGGACGGTCGTGTACTGACCGCTGCCGTCCTTGGCTACGACGAGGGTCGCCGCCGCCGCGGAACCTGCCGCGTGGGCCCGGCCGCTGTCGCCGAGCCATCCGGCGGCCGGAGCGGCGATCAGCGTGGCGCCGGTGGCGAGGGCCAGGGGGCCGAGGAGCGGACCGGGGCGGCGGCGCCGGGAGCGCGGACGCGTTGGGGGCATGGGGGATCTCCGTCCCGTGGAGGCGTGTGCGGGGGTGTTTCTGACGCCTTACGGTTGCCACGCCCCCACGAAAGGTTGCCGCCCTGCGGCCGGTGGGACCGGAGCGGCGCCGGTCCCACCGCCGCCACCGATGCCGGGTCAGTCCGGCGCGGTCATCGCCAGGGCCG
This sequence comes from Streptomyces sp. NPDC059850, assembly GCF_042731515.1. Taxonomy (NCBI): domain Bacteria; kingdom Bacillati; phylum Actinomycetota; class Actinomycetes; order Kitasatosporales; family Streptomycetaceae; genus Streptomyces; species Streptomyces sp. NPDC059850. The sequence continues at coordinate 57,182 of NZ_JBHWJI010000025.1, read as the reverse complement.
CCTCCGGGTCCTGGGCCGACGGCCCGGCGGGCCACCAGCGGCCCCGGTCCTTCCGGTACGGCCACCAGCGGCCGTCGCGCCCGTAGCGCACCTGGGCGTCGGCGCCCACCGCCGTCCAGCGGTTGCCCGCCACACGCAGCTGGGGCGCCCGTTCGCCCTCCTCCCAGGCGGTGGCGAGCTGGGCGCGGGCGCGCGCCAGGGCCTCGTCGTCCGGTGTCCACTCCTCCTCCAGCACGGCGAGCGCGGCGGCCCCGCCGTGCTCCCAGGCGCGTACGGCGCGGGCCAGATCCACGCGGTCGCGCCCGCAGCCCGCCGCGAGCCGGGCGGCGATCGCGGCCGGGGGACCGGCGGCGGTCAGCCGCACCGTGTCCTGCCACTCCGTCAGTACGGCCGGGACGGGGGACGCGGCATGGCCGGGAGCCAGCGCCTCGGCCAGCAGCCGCTGGGCCCGTACGGCGGCGTCGGCCGCGAGGAACTCCAGCGCGGCCACGTCCAGCCCGGGCGCCGGATCCGTGCCCCCGGCGAGCGCCGGTGGACGGCCGGGCGCGGCGACGGCGGCCGGGGGAGCGGGCAGCTCGGCCGGACCGGGCGCGGCGAACGCCGCCTGCGCCGGTACGCCCTCCGGGACCGCGGACGGAACCTCGTCCCCGGCCGTTTCCCCGGCCGGTGCGGAGTGCCGGGCGGCGTGCGCCACGCTGCGCACCTGAAGCTCGTCCAGCAGCTCCCGCTCCCCGCGTCCGCGCATCAGCAGCAGCAGATACGGATCCTCGTCCAGCAGCCGGGCGACCTGGTAGCACAGCGCGGCGGTGTGCGGGCAGTGGTCCCATGCCTCGCACGCGCACTCCGGCTCCAGATCGCCTATCCCCGGCAGCAGATCGACGCCCACGGCTGCCGCGTCCTCGACGAGCTGCGGCGGCATGTCGCGGTCGAGCAGCGCGGCGATGTGCCCCGAGCGCTCCGCGACCACGCCCAGCAGCCGATCCCACTCGCCGTCGTCCAGCTCCTGCAGCAGCACATCGGAACGGTACGGGGTGCGGTCCCGGTCCCGTACCACCGCGGTGATCCGCCCCGGCCGTACGCACACCGCGCCGACCGCGCCCTCGCGAGCGTGCTTGCGGCCGCTTTTCAGGTGTCCGTTGTCCAGCGCGGTGTCCTCCAGGGCCTTCAGCCATGCCCGGCCCCACCAGGTACGGGCGAAGCCGCGGCCCTGGGCGGGCGGCAGGGCGGGGAGGGTGCGCTCGGGCCGCGCGCCGGGCGCGTCCTCGGCGTACCCGTTCTCATCGGAGTGTCCGGTACGGCTCAACGCTCGCTCCCCCTCAGCTCCACCAGCTCCGCGAGCTGGGCGTCGGTCAGTTCGGTCAGCGCGCCCTCGCCGGAGCCCAGCACCGCGTCGGCCAGCTCCCGTTTGCGGTCCAGCATCGCGGCGATCCGGTCCTCCACGGTGCCCTCCGCGACGAGACGGTGGACCTGCACCGGCTGGGTCTGGCCGATGCGGTACGCGCGGTCGGTGGCCTGCGCCTCGACGGCCGGGTTCCACCAGCGGTCGTAGTGGACGACGTGACCGGCGCGGGTGAGGTTCAGCCCGGTGCCCGCCGCCTTCAGGGACAACAGGAACACCGGCGCCTCGCCGTCCTGGAAGCGCCGCACCATCTCCTCGCGGCGCGCCACCGGCGTGCCGCCGTGGAGCAGCTGGACCGGTACTCCACGCGCGGTCAAGTGACCTTCGAGGATCCGGGCCATCTGCACGTACTGGGTGAAGACGAGGACGCTCGCGCCCTCGGCGAGGATGGTGTCCAGCAGCTCGTCGAGCAGCTCCAGCTTCCCGGACCGGCCGACGATGGTGGGCTGGTCCTCCTTCAGGTACTGCGCCGGATGGTTGCAGATCTGCTTCAGCCCGGTCAGCAGCTTGACGATGAGCCCGCGCCGCGCCAGCCCGTCGGTGACCGCGATCTCCGCGAGGATTTCCCGCACCACCGCCTCGTACAGCCCGGCCTGCTCCTTGGTGAGCGTGACGGCCCGGTCCGTCTCGGTCTTCGGCGGGAGTTCGGGCGCGATGCCCGGGTCGGACTTGCGGCGCCGCAGCAGGAAGGGGCGGACCAGCTTCGCCAGCCGCGCCGCGGCGTCCGGGTCGCTTCCGCTCTCCACGGCCTGGGCGTAGCGCCTGCGGAACGCGTCATGGGTGCCCAGCACGCCGGGCGTGGTCCAGTCGAGGATCGCCCACAGCTCGGAGAGGTTGTTCTCGATGGGGGTGCCGGAGAGCGCGACCCGGGCCTTGGCCCCGATGGTGCGCAGGCGCTTGGCGGTCGCCGAGAACGGGTTCTTGACATGCTGGGCCTCATCGGCGACGACCATGCCCCAGGGCCCCGCCCCGGCCAGCCGTTCCGCGTCCAGCCGCATCGTGCCGTACGTGGTCAGCACGAACTCCCCGTCCGCGAGACCGTCCAGGCTGCGCGCCGTGCCGTGGAAGCGGCGCACCGGCGTCCCCGGCGCGAACCGTTCGATCTCGCGCCGCCAGTTGCCCATCAGCGACGTCGGGCAGACCACCAGGGTGGGCCCGGCGGCTCCGGCGACGTGGTCCTGCCGGTGCAGATGCAGCGCGATCAGGGTGATGGTCTTGCCGAGCCCCATGTCATCCGCGAGACAGCCGCCGAGGCCGAGCGACGTCATCCGGACCAGCCAGTCCAGACCGCGCAGCTGGTAGTCGCGCAGGGTGGCGGCGAGGGCCGCGGGCTGGGCGACGGGCGGTCCGCCGTCGTCCTCCCCGGGCCGGGCGAGACGGTCGCGCAGCGCGGCCAGCCAGCCGGTGGCCCGCACCTCGACCTCGGTGCCGTCGGCCTCCGTACGGCCGGTGAGGACGGCGCCGAGCGCGTCGACGGGGGCGAGCTTGCGGTCCTGACGGTCGCGGGCGCGCCGCGCCGACTCGGGGTCCAGGACCACCCACTGGTCGCGCAGCCGCACCACCGGGCGGCCCGCCTCGGCGATCCGGTCCAGCTCCTCCCGGGTCAGCTCCTGGTCGCCGATGGCGAACCGCCAGCTGAAGCGGAGCAGCGCGTCGGCGGAGAGGAAGGAGGGCGTCCGGGGCCCCTGGCTCTGTTCGGTACCGTCCGCTTCATCGGGGTCGTCAGGGTCGTCCGGGCCGACGACGGCGCGCGCGGTGAGCCCGCGCACCAGCTCCTTGGGCCAGTGCACCTTCACCCCGGCGGCGTCCAGCGCCCCGGTCGCCGGGCCCAGCAGTTCGGTGACGTCCTCGTCGGCGAGATCGACCGCCTCGGGCACGGCCGCGGACAGCAGCGGGGTGAGCGGCGCCCAGGCGCGGGCCGCGCGCCGCAGGGTGAGCAAGGCGTCCATCCGAGCCCGGGGGCCGAGCGCCGCACCGGCGGGCGCGGTGCCCGCCCACACCTCGGCGGCGTCGGCGACCAGGGACGGATCGGTGAGGCTGTGCAGCTGGAGGACGGCACGGAAACCGGGCCCGGCGCCGGTGCCCTGGAGCAGTTCGATACGGAGCGACAGCCGTACGCCCGCGTCGTGTCCGGCGGCGACGTCGGCCGCCCAGGCGCGCTGTTCGGGCATTCGCCGAGGGGCGGTAGCGGCGAAGGCGGGGCCGCCCGCGGCCACGGACGCGGCGGGCGAGCGCGGCAGCCCGTCCGCGACCGCGTCGAGGAAGGCGCGCAGCTGGCGTTCGGGGTCGGGCAGCAGCAGGGGGTCGCTGCCGGGCAGCGCCACCGCGTGGGCGGCGGGCGGCATGGCGGCGGCCAGCTCCCGCACCCTCTCCAGGTCGTCGCCGTCGAGCGGGCCGACGCGCCAGGCGTCGTGGTCCGTGGCGGTGAGGCCGGGCAGCAGTCGGCCGCGGGCGGCGAGTTGCAGGGCGAGGACGGCGGCGGCCCCCCAGAAGGCCGTCGCGGGGTCGGTCCCCTCCCGGTCCGAGCGCTCTCCGCCCGGTCGCGCGGCGGCCCGTGCCCGGGCCCGGGTGAGCACGGGCAGCGCTGCGGCGAGGGACAGCACCCGGGCTCGTACGGTGCGGGTACGGACGCCGGTGCCGTCCGGGACGACGACGGTCAGTTCCTCGGTGGAGGCGGACATCCCGTCGGACTTCCCGCCGGACTTCCCGCCGGGCGGCGGGTCATCCGGCTGCCAGAACGCGACGCGCCCGGCGCGCGAGGGATCGCCCGGCAGGAAGACGGCGGTGGAGCGACAGAGTTCGGCGATCTCGGAGGGGCTGGTCGCGGAGGGTGGGGTCACAGCGCTGACGCGTTCCTCAAATTTGACTACCGGAGTGGGCGGCCGAGGGTACAGGACCGTGGGCAGGATGTGGAACCGGCGGCCGCCGGTGTCCGTTGTGAGGAGTGAATACGGCTATGGGCCGGGTTAAGGAGGCGGGTGCGATGTCCACGCGCGCGAAGGTCGCCGCCGGAGGTGTGGCGGCCGGTGTGATCCTGCTGTGGTTGCTGCCCTTCTGGGCCGCGCTGCTGGTGATGGTGGGCGTGCCGGTGGCCGCCTATCTGCTGCTCGACCCGTCGCAGCGGCGCAGGCTGCGCGGGGTCTCCCGTAAGCAGCTGGGGCGCTGACCCGGGCGGCCCAGCCTCGGCACCCGGGCACCGCCGACAGCCGCTGTCGCGCCCGGGAGGCGAGCCGAGCCACAGACCACCGGCCGGGTTCGGGAGCGGGGGCGGCGCGCGCCTGGGAGTGACCGCGCATGACCGATCGCGGACCGTCCCGGCTCCCCGACCCGGCCGGTCACAGACGCGTGGCTGCGCCCCGTGGGCCGTCCCCGCGCTCAGTGAGGTCGTACGGCCAGCTTGTCCAGTGCCGTCAGCAGCCCCGGCAGCTCCGGACCGCGGCCGACCGGCAGCACCTCGCCCGGCGCCTCGTCCAGCAGCACGAACGCGATGTCGTCGGTCCGCGCCACCATGCTCCAGCCCGGTCCGTCCGCCCGCAGCGTCCGCGCGTCACCCGCGGCGAACGCGGAGCGGATCCGGCCCAGCGGCGGAGGCGTGTCCAGGTAGCCGCGCGCTTCCTCAAGGACGCGCCGCACGCCCCCGTGCGGCTTCTCGCCCGGTGCCACGAACGTCACGTCGCCGTCCACCTGTTCGCGCCAGATCGCCCACTGGAGCGCGATCTCGTCCGCGCCGAGCCGCCGTTGCGGCGGACCCCACTGCTCGGAGTCCGGCGGCGCGAGCGGTGGCCGGGCCGTGCCCTCGGGCTGGGCGTCGGGCGCGGGGTCGTGCGGCGCCGGTACGCCAGGCGCGGCCACCGCCACCGCGAGCGGCCAGCCGGGCAGGGAGGCGAGCACGGTCCGGTCGTCGAGCGACAGCTCGTACTCCATGCCGCAGTCCCAGGTGGCGATGGCGATCGCGACGAGCGACACATCGTCGGTGACCACCGTCCAGCGGGCGCCCTTGCCGTCCTGCCCCAGCACCAGGCCGTAACCCGGCTCGTACGGCTCCAGCCTGAGCGCGGCGCACACCTCGGGATAGTCGTCGCCGAGCACGCTCGGGAACTGTGCGGGCGTCAGCAGCACGGCGGTCAGCACATACAGCGCGTCCTCGCCCGACTCCTCCGTGGCGGACACGGCAGCCTCCTCTTGCGGTTCTTCGTCCGGCGCACCCTAACCAGCCGGTAGGCGCGGCGTCGAGACTCGTGCCGTGGCCGGGGTCAGCTCCCGTCCCCGGCCCGGAGCCCGTCCAGGGTGCGCCGCAGCCAGGACAGTTCGGCCTGGCCGGCGGCGCGCGCGAGGGTGAGGACGCCCCGCCGGAAGGGGTCCTCCACCTCCTCCGCGCGCAGCGGCCGGTCGCCCTCGTAGAAGAAGCAGGAGGGACGGCGCAGATGGGCCAGGCGGCGTTCGAGTACGGCCGCCTGCCGGGCCGGATCGTCCAGATGCCGCAGGAACGACAGCAGGATGAACCAGCGGTTCTCGTCCGTGATGTCGCTCTCGGCGGGATCCGCGAGACGGCGGCGCAGCTCGGCGCGCCCCTCGGCCGTCAGGGTCAGGACGAGCCGGGGCGCGGCCCCCGCGCCCGGCCGGGTCTCACGGGCCAGCAGCCCCGCCCTCTCCAGCCGCTTGATCGCCGGGTAGAGAGTGCTCTCGGCCACCGGCCTGACGTGCCCGGTCAGCGCGGTGATCCGTTTGCGTAGCTCGTAGCCGTGCAGCGGCGCGTCATGGAGGAAGCCGAGGATGGCGAGTTCGAGCATGCCCGCATTGTGGCGCACCGCTCAGGTCATCAGCCCTGACGGACCGAGACGGCCAGGAAGCGGGTGTCCTCGTCCGTGTACGTATCCAGCCGCCAGCCGCAACGGGCCAGCAGCGGCCGCAGGTTGGGCTCGGCCCGCAGGTCATCGGGGGTGAGCGCCCGGCCGTGGCGGGCGGCGAGCGCAGCGCGCCCCACCGGGTGGAACAGCGCGAACGTCCCGCCGGGGCGCACTGCCCGGGCCAGCTCGCTCAGCCCGTCCTCGGGGTCGGTGAGGTGCGAGATCAGTCCGGCGGCGAAGACCGCGTCGAGACAGCCGTCGCGCAGCGGCAGCCGGGCGACATCGGCGAGGGCGAGCGTCCCGTCCCGGTCCCGCCCGGCGCGTACGGCCGCCGTCAGCATGGCGGGCGTGAGGTCGAAGCCCAGCACGGTCCCCCGGGGGCCGACCGCGGCGCGGAGCGCGGGCAGGGCGCGGCCCGTACCGCAGCCCGCGTCGAGCACCGCGTCCCCGGTGCGCAGGCCCAGGGCGGTGACGGCGGCGGCGTAGGCCGGGCCGTCGTCGGCGAAGCGGCTGTCCCAGTCGGCCGCCCGGGGCGTGAAGAAGTCCCGCACACCGGCCGCGGTGTCGCGGCGGTCTTCATTGGCGCGGTCCTGGCGCATGAGGGCTCCTTGGTTTGCCGTCCTGAGAACAGGTTCGGGCATCAAGCGATCGTTCGTGAATCTGTCTCTGTCAAATTCCACCAGGTTCGTAATGCGCCCCTCAATGCGCCCCCTCGCGGGCTAGCGTCCCTGGCCCATGGGGGGACCCCGAGCGCGCCGCCCGCTCGCGGCGTGTGCCGACCGAGGGAGACCGTCATGATCAAGCGCCGCGCCGCCGCCGTCCGCTCTTCGGCCGGTCTCGACCGGAGCCTGCTCGACCCGGGTCTGCTCGACCGGATCCTGGATGAGGGAGTGGCCCGCGCCGCCGGGGTCCGCCACGCTGTGCTGCTCTCGCCGGACGGGACCGTACTCAGCGCGTCCCGTGGGCTCTCCCGGCGGGACGCGGAGCAGCTGGCCGAGGTCGCCTCCGGATTCCACGGCCTGGCCGGGAGCGCGGGGCGTCGTGCGCGGCCCGCCCCGGTGCGCCGGACGATGGTCGAGATGGAGAGCGGCACCCTCTTCGTCGCGGCGGCGGCAGCCGGAGCCTGCCTGGCCGTGCTGAGCGCCGTGGCCGCCGACCCGGCCACGGCCGCCGCCGAGTCGGCCCGGCTCGTGGATCGGGTCGGCGAGCACCTGCGCGCCCTCGGCTGACCCCGGAAGGGACGGTGCGATAAAGGTCGTGACGCGAGCCTGAACGATTGATTTCGGCCGAATTACTTCATCGTTCGACTAGTCGGCGATATCGGCAACGGCGGCGACCTTTTCGATACGGACCCGCACCAGCAGCTCGCCGGGGACGCCGTTGCGGGCTCCATATTGTTCGGCGAGGTCATCGCCCACATAGCGGGCGGCGATCCGGGTGGCCCACTCCCGTACCTCTCCCAGCTCATCGCTGAGTTCGGCCCGGCCCCGCACCGTGACGAAGGAGAACGGGGGCCGGTCGTCGTCCACGCAGAGGCTGACTCGGGGATCCCGGGCCAGGTTGCGCCCCTTGACCGTGTCCTGCCCGGTGCTGAACACCAGGTCGTCCCCGTCGAGCAGGAACCAGATGGGCGCGAGATGGGGGCTTCCATCGGCCCTTACGGTCGCCAGCTTGCCGGTGCGGGTGCCCTCGGAGAGGAACTTCTGCCACTGATCCCTCGACATGTTCTGTGCCATGTCCCCATCTTGCGTCAAACAGCGCGGAACGGCCGGAGGGACGGGTAGGGCGGGTTGCCCAGACGGCGGCAGTGAGAAAGGCTGGCACGCAGCTGAAGGGGAATCGGGGAGGAATCGCCAATGGCACTCAGCAAGGGGCTCGACTGGTTACTGGACGACCTGACCCAGCGGATCGCGCAGGTGCGGCATGTGCTGGTGCTGTCGAACGACGGACTGGTGACGGGGGCGAGCGCGACGCTCGAACGCCAGGACGCGGAGCACCTGGCGGCCGTCGCTTCCGGGCTGCACAGCCTCGCCAAGGGGTCCGGCAACCACTTCCGGACGGGCCGGGTGCGGCAGACCATGGTCGAGTTCGAGGAGGGCGTCCTCTTCGTGACGGCCGCGGGTGACGGCAGCTGCCTCTGCGTCCTGAGCGGCCCGGACGCCGATGTCGGGCAGGTCGCCTACGAGATGACGCTGCTGGTGAACAGGGTGGGGGAGCACCTGGGAGTCGAGGCCCGGCAGGAGAGCGGCGCCCCGAGCTGACCGCCGGGGAGTTATCCACAGACGGTTATCCACAGGCCTGACGGACCGTCGTGCCGCGGCGCTATCGTCGTCACTGTCAGTGATTGATGGATCGCGGGGGAGGACTTCGTCATGGCAGTGGTACGAGCGGAGCAGGTCGAGCGGGAGCCGCAGGAGGCGCAAGAGGCGCGGGCCGCGCGGGGGACGCGGGCCGCGCAGGAGATGCGGGAGCGCCGGAAGCCGTCGGGCCCGGCCGGGCCGGGGCAGCCGACGGGCGTCGCGTTCCGCACCGCGGCCCGGATGCTGGGCCTCATGCCGCGCGAATTCGAGCTGGCCGAGCAGCTGGGGGAGGTGCACACCATCATCACCCCCGCCGGGCGGCGGGTGGAGCGGGAGGAGCTGGCGCGGCTGGCGAGCGCCGAGGGATTCCCGGAGGTGCTGCGCACCCGGTTGCGGGTGGTCGGCACGGCGGGGGCGGCCGAGCTGCTGGGCATCAGCCCGGGTCGGCTCACCCGCCTGGCGCGCGGCGGCTTCTTCGCCCCGGCCCGGTTCTATGTCAACCGGTACCGGCGGGTGGTGTGGCTCTATCTGGCCACCGATCTGGAGGAGTTCGCCGTCCGCGAGCCGGATCTGCTGAGCGGCCGTACCCCGCCGGGGCTGAGCGCGTCGCTGGCCGCCGGAGAGGACGCACGGGCCGAGAAGTGGCGGGCCCGGCGGATCGGCCAGCTGCTCTCCCGGACCCGGGACCCCTGGGAGCGCGCCGGGGTGCTGGCCGCGGTGCTGGGCGCCGACGAGCTGGCGGTGGCCGTCGGCGATCCGCACGACCGGGACCATGTGCGGGAGCTTCGCCCGGCGCTCGTCCCGGTGCGCCCCGCCGCGGCGGCGGCGCGCAAGGTGATCGACAGGGTGCAGACGGCGGAGGGGTCCCAGGAGATCCTGCGATATCGCGTGGCGCTCGCCGACGCGGTGCGGGAGGCCCGCCGGGTCCGCCCCGCACCCCGGCCGGACGCCGCGGTGGCATCGCTCCCCGCCTGCCGGACCCGGCCCCCGGGCCGGTCAGCGGACCACCGGCCGCGCGGCCTGTGGCGCAGGCTGGTCGGCAAGCGCTGACCCGCGGCCAGGCGCGCCGCTCCAGGGCTCAGGGCTCAGCCGTTCTCCGTGGCCTCCGGCGCCGGAGCCAGGGGGCGGAAGAGGCCCTCCTGCACCACAGATACGAGAAGGCGACCCGCGCGGTCGTAGATCCGGCCGCGCGCCAGCCCGCGGCCGCCGGTCGCCACGGGCGACTCCTGGTCGTAGAGGAACCACTCATCGGTACGGAAGGGCCGGTGGAACCACATGGCGTGGTCCAGCGAGGCCATGTCGAAACCCCGCTCGCCCCATAGCGGCTCGACGGGCATCCGCACCGCGTCGAGCAGCATCATGTCGCTCGCGTACGTGAGCGCGCAGGTGTGGACGAGCGGGTCGTCCCCGAGCGGTCCGACCGCGCGCATCCACACCGCGCTGCGCGGTTCCGCTTCCCGCAGTTCCTCATCGGTCCAGCGCAGCCGCTCGACGTACCGGATGTCGAAGGGCTGGCGGCGCTCCATCCGCGCAAGCGATTCGGGGAGGGCCCCCAAGTGCTCGCGGATCTCATCGGAGAGCTTCGGCAGGCTCTCCGGCTCAGGTACCTCGGGCATCGGCAGCTGCTGTTCGATGCCCGGCTCCGGACGATGGAAGGAGGCCGTCAGATTGAAGATCGTCCGACCCTGCTGGACGGCGACGACCCGGCGGGTGGTGAAGGAGCGCCCGTCCCGGATCCGCTCCACCTGGTACACGATGGGCACACCCGGCCGACCCGGGCGCAGGAAGTACGCGTGCAGCGAGTGCACCGGGCGCTCCCCGTCGGTGGTGCGCCCGGCGGCCACCAGCGCCTGCCCCGCCACCTGCCCGCCGAACACCCGCTGCAGCGATTCATCGGGGCTCAGCCCACGGAAGATGTCCACCTCGATCCGTTCCAGATCGAGCAGGTCGACCAGACGCTCGGCGGGGTTGGTCATCGCTGGCGCTCCTTCGCTGAGCGGGTTCGGGGAGGGGACGGCGGCCGGGGTGCTACAGCTGGCCCACGTCGGTGACCCGGACCACGGCCCGGCCCTCCTCGTCGGAGGCGGTCAGGTCGACCTCGGCCGAGATGCCCCAGTCGTGGTCGCCGTTCGGATCGTCGAAGGTCTGCCGCACCCGCCACAGCCCGTGCTCGGGCTGCTCCTCGATCTGCAGCAGCTTCGGTCCTCGGGCCTGCGGACCGGTGCCCAGCTCGTCGTACTCATCCCAGTACGCGTCCAGCGCCGCTCCCCAGGCGTCCTCGTCCCAGCCGGACTCGGCGTCCATCTCGCCCAGCTCCGCCGCCTTGTCGAGCGCGGCCAGCTCGACCCGGCGGAACATGGCGTTGCGCACCAGCACACGGAAGGCGCGGGCGTTCGCGGTGACCGGCCGGACCTGGTCGGCCCGCTCCTGCGCCTCTTCCGCGGACTCCTCCTCCGGATTGGCGAGCTGCTCCCACTCGTCCAGGAGGCTGGAGTCGACCTGCCGCACCATCTCGCCGAGCCAGGCGATGACGTCCTCGAAGTCGTCCGACTTCAGGTCGTCCGGCACGGTGTGGTCCAGCGCCTTGTAGGCACTGGCCAGGTAGCGCAGCACGATGCCCTCGGTGCGGGCCAGGTCGTAGAGCGCGGTGAACTCGGTGAAGGTCATCGCCCGCTCGTACATGTCGCGGATCACCGATTTGGGCGACAGCGGGTGGTCGCCGACCCACGGGTGGCTCTTGCGGTAGAGCCCGTAGGCGTGGAAGAGCAGCTCTTCCAGCGGCTTGGGGTAGGTCACGTCCTGGAGCCGCTCCATGCGGTCCTCGTACTCGACCCCGTCCGCCTTCATCGCGGCGATCGCCTCGCCCCGCGCCTTGTTCTGCTGGGCCGCCAGGATCTGCCGCGGGTCGTCCAGTGTCGATTCCACCACCGAGACCATGTCCATGGCGTAGGAGGGGGATTCGGGGTCCAGCAGCTCGAACGCGGCGAGCGCGAAGGTGGACAGCGGCTGGTTGAGCGCGAAGTCCTGCTGGAGGTCCACCGTCAGCCGGATGTGCCGCCCCTCCGCGTCGGGCGTCTCCAGCTGCTCGACGATCCCGCCGTCCAGCAGCGAGCGGTAGATCGCGATCGCCCTGCGGATGTGCCGGAGCTGGTTCTTGCGCGGCTCGTGGTTGTCCTCCAAGAGGAGGCGCATGGCGCGGAACGCGTTGCCGGGGCGCGCGATGACCGACAGCAGCATCGTGTGGGTGACCCGGAACCGGGAGGTGAGCGGCTCGGGGTCGGACGCGATGAGCTTTTCGAAGGTGTTCTGGCCCCAGTTGACGAACCCCTCCGGGGCCTTCTTGCGGACCACCTTGCGGCGCTTCTTGGGATCGTCCCCCGCCTTCGCGAGCGCCTTCTCGTTCTCGACGACATGCTCGGGCGCCTGCGCCACCACGAACCCGGCGGTGTCGAACCCGGCGCGCCCGGCCCGGCCCGCGATCTGGTGGAACTCGCGCGCCCGCAGCGTCCGCACCCGCTGCCCGTCGTACTTCGTCAGCGCGGTGAACAGCACGGTCCGGATCGGTACGTTGACGCCCACCCCGAGCGTGTCGGTACCGCAGATGACCTTCAGCAGCCCGGCCTGGGCCAGCCTCTCCACCAGCCGCCGGTACTTCGGCAGCATCCCCGCGTGATGCACCCCGATTCCGTGCCGGACATAACGCGACAAGTTCCGGCCGAACTTAGTGGTGAAGCGGAAATTGCCGATCAGCGAGGCGATCTCGTCCTTCTCCGCCCGCGTGCACATGTTGATGCTCATCAGCGCCTGCGCCCGTTCGACCGCCGCGGCCTGGGTGAAGTGCACGATGTAGACGGGGGCTTGCCGGGTCTCCAGCAGCTCGGTGAGCGTCTCGGTGAGCGGCGTCGTGCGGTATTCGTAGCTCAGCGGCACCGGACGGGTCGCCGACCGCACGACCGCGGTGGACCGCCCGGTGCGCCGCTTCAGGTCGTCCTCGAACCGCGTCACATCGCCGAGCGTCGCCGACATCAGGACGAACTGCGCCTGCGGCAGCTCCAGCAGCGGGATCTGCCACGCCCAGCCCCGGTCCGGCTCCGCATAGAAGTGGAACTCGTCCATCACCACCTGGCCGATATCGGCGTTCTTGCCGTCCCGCAGGGCGATGGACGCCAGCACCTCGGCCGTACAGCAGATGACGGGGGCGTCCGCGTTGACCGACGCGTCCCCGGTGAGCATCCCGACGTTCTCGGTGCCGAAGATCTTGCACAGCTCGAAGAACTTCTCCGAGACCAGGGCCTTGATCGGCGCGGTGTAGAAGGTGACCTCGTCCCGGGCCAGCGCGGCGAAGTGGGCGCCCGCGGCCACCAGGCTCTTTCCCGATCCGGTGGGCGTCGACAGAATGACGTTCGCACCGGACACCACTTCGATCAGCGCCTCCTCTTGGGCGGGATAGAGGGAGATGCCCCGCTCCTCGACCCAGGTCGAGAACCTCTCGAAGAGAGTATCGGGGTCGGCTTCGCTCGGCAGCTGATCGATAAGAGTCACGCACCTATACTGCCTGGTTTCCCTGGCGGGGCGGGAACCGGCTGTGCGGACGAAGATCGTCCGTCGCTAGGGTGTGGTGAGCCGATGCAACCAACTCCCGCACCAAGGCGGGCAAGAACAGGGGCGGGGTACGACCATGATGGGACCGGCGCATTCGCTGTCCGGAGCGGCAGCCTGGCTGGGGGTGGGCGCGGCGGCCGCCGCGGCCGGCCACGAGATGCCCTGGCCGGTTCTCGTCGTCGGCGCGCTGATCTGCGCCGGAGCGGCGCTCGCCCCCGACCTCGACCACAAGGCGGCGACGATATCCCGCGCCTTCGGGCCGGTCTCCCGAGTGCTGTGCGAAGTGATCGACAAGCTGTCGTACGCGGTCTACAAGTCGACCAGGAAGCCGGGCGACCCGCGTCGCTCGGGCGGCCATCGCACCCTGACCCACACCTGGGTCTGGGCCGTCTTCATCGGCGCCGGATCCTCGGCGCTCGCTCTGGTCGGCGGCCGCTGGGCGGTGCTCGGCATCCTCTTCGTCCATATGGTGCTGGCGGTCGAGGGGCTGCTGTGGCGCGCGGCGCGGGTCTCCAGCGATGTCCTGGTGTGGCTGCTCGGCGCCACCAGCGCCTGGATGCTCGCCGACATCCTGAACAAGCCGGGCAACGGCGCGGACTGGCTGTTCACCGCGCCGGGCCAGGAGTACCTGTGGCTGGGGCTGCCGATCATCCTCGGCGCCCTCGTGCACGACATCGGCGACGCGCTGACCGTCTCCGGCTGCCCGATCCTGTGGCCCATACCGATCGGCCGCAAGCGCTGGTACCCGATCGGTCCGCCGGAGGCCATGCGCTTCCGGGCGGGCAGCTGGGTCGAGCTGAAGGTGCTGATGCCCGTCTTCATGATGCTCGGCGGCCTCGGCGGGCTGGTCGCCCTCGGCATCGTCTGAGCCGGACACTCCCTGGGGCGGTCCCGGTCCGGGCGATGCCGGTACCGGGACCGCCGGGGCGGCGGCGCCCCGGGGTGTCACTGGTGCCAGGAGCGCCACAGCGCCGCGTAGGCGCCGTCGGCCGCCACCAGCTCGTCGTGGCTGCCCAGCTCGCTGATCCGGCCCGCCTCGACCACGGCGATCACATCCGCGTCATGGGCGGTGTGCAGCCGGTGCGCGATGGCGACCACGGTCCGGCCCTTCAGCACCTGGGCCAGCGACCGTTCCAGATGGCGGGCCGCCCGCGGATCCAGCAGCGAGGTGGCCTCGTCCAGCACGAGGGTGTGCGGATCGGCGAGCACCAGCCGGGCCAGCGCGATCTGCTGCGCCTGCGCCGGGGTCAGCGCCAGCCCGCCCGAGCCGACCTCCGTGTCCAGGCCCTCCTTCAGCGACTGCGCCCAGCCGTCCGCGTCCACCGCGGCGAGCGCCGCCCACAGCTCGGCATCCCGCGCGGAGGTCCGGGCGAGCAGCAGGTTGTCCCGCAGCGAGCCCACGAACACATGGTGCTCCTGGTTGACCAGGGCGACATGGCTGCGCACCTGTTCTGCGGGCATCCGCGCCAGCTCCGCGTCGCCCAGGGTCACCCGGCCGGTCCGCGGGCCGTAGATACCGGCCAGCAACCGGCCCAGCGTCGACTTGCCCGCGCCGGAGGGGCCCACCAGCGCCAGCCGTGTCCCCGGCGGCACCGTCATGGACACCTCGTGCAGCACATCGCTGCCCTCCCGGTAGCCGAACCGCACGTCGTCCGCCCGCACCTCACGGCCGACCGGCGCCACCCCGGCGTCGGCCGGGCCGGGCTCGATCTCCCGCACTCCCACCAGCCGGGCCAGCGACACCTGCGCGACCTGCAGCTCGTCGTACCAGCGCAGAATCAGCCCGATCGGCTCGACCAGCATCTGCGAGAGCAGCGCCCCCGTCGTCAGCTCGCCGACCGACATCCAGCCCCGCAATACACAGACGCCGCCGATCATCAGCACCGAGCCGGTGATCAGCGTGTAGCTCACGTTGATCACGGGGAACAGCACCGAGCGCAGATACAACGTGTACCGCTCCCATGCGGTCCATTGCTTGATCCGCAGCTCGGACTGGGCGATGCGGCGGTCGCCCAGCCGGTGGGCCTCGATGGTCCGGCCCGCGTCCACGCTCTCGGTCAGGGACGCGGACACCGCCGCGTACCCGGCCGCCTCCGAGCGATAGGCGCCCGGCGCCCGCTTGAAGTACCAGCGGCAGCCGATCACCAGCACCGGGAGCGCCACCAGCACCGCGAGCCCCAGCGGCGGAGCGGTCACGGTCAGCGCGCCCAGCAGCAGGCCCGTCCACACCACACCGATGGACAGCTGCGGGACCGCCTCGCGCATCGCGTTCGCCAGCCGGTCGATGTCGGTGGTGATCCGGGACAGCAGATCACCGGTCCCGGCCCGCTCCAGCACGCCCGGCGGCAGCCCCACCGACCGGACGAGGAAGTCCTCGCGCAGATCGGCCAGCATCTGCTCGCCCAGCACCGCACCGCGCAGCCGCACCATCCGCACGAACACGGTCTGCACCACGAGCGCCACCGCGAACAGCGCGACGGTGCGCTCGATATGGAGGTCGTCCTTGCCCTGCGACAGGTCCTCGACCACCCCGCCCAGCAACTGAGGGCCGACCATCGAGGCGAGCACGGCGGTGGCGTTCACCGCCATCAGCACGGTGAAGGCCTTCCGGTGCCGCCGCAGCAGCTCACGCACATAGCCGCGCACGGTGGTGGCCGTGCCGACCGGCAGTGTCGTCGCCGACTCCGGTGCGGCCGGGTCGTAGGCGGGTGGCGCCACGCCGATCATGCCGACTCCTCGATCTGTTCCTCGATGACCTTTTCCCCGGCCCGTTCCAGCTCCGCGAGCCCGCCTCGGCCGCCGTCCCGGGGCCGGACGCCGTCCCGCTCCCCGCCGCCGTCCGGCTCCCGGGTGACCACCGCGCGATACGCGGGATCGGTGCTCAGCAGCTCGCGGTGGCTTCCCACCCCCGCGGCCACGCCGTCGTGCACGAACACCACCCGGTCGGCCTGGTCCAGCAGCAGCGGGCTGGAGGTGAACACGACCGTGGTCCGGTCCGCCCGGAGCCGTTTCAGCCCCTCCCCGATGCGGGCCTCGGTGTGCGAGTCCACGGCGGACGTCGGTTCGTCCAGCACCAGCACCTCCGGGTCGGTCACCAGCGAGCGGGCCAGCGCCAGCCGCTGCCGCTGGCCGCCCGAGAGCGAGCGGCCGCGCTCGGTGATCCGGGCGCCCATCGGGTCCCCATCGCCGGAGTCGGCCAGCGAGGCCTGCTTCAGCGCCTCCAGCACATCCCCGCACTGGGCCGCATCCAGCGCGTCCCGTGGCGGCACTTCGCCCGACCGCGGTACGTCCAGCAGCTCGGTGAGCGTTCCCGACAGCAGCACCGGGTCCTTGTCCTGGACGAGTACCGCCGCGCGCGCGGTGGCCAGTGACACTTCGTCCAGCGCCACTCCGCCCAGCAGTGCCGAGGGCGCACCGTCACCGTCCACGGATTCCGCACCGTCCTCGGTGGGGTGACCGCCGAGCCGGTCCGCCACCCGCCCCGCCGCGTCCGGATCGCCGCACACCACCGCGGTCAGCTGCCCGCTCGGTGCCAGCATCCCGGTGGCCGGGTCGTACAGATCACCGGTCGGTGCCTTCTCATCAAGCCCGGAGTCGACCTCGGCCGAGGGGCGCCGCAGCGCCAGGACCCGGGCCGCGCGCCGCGCCGAGGGCCGGGAGAAGGAGTACGCCATCGCGATCTCCTCCACATGGCGGAGAGGAAACAGCAGAAACGTCACCGCGCTGTAGATCGTGACCAGCTCGCCCACCGTGATCCGCCCGCTCCCGGCCAGCACCGCCCCGTACCAGACGACCCCGATCAGCAGCATGCCCGGCAGCACGACCTGCACCGCCGCGATCAGCGCCCACATGCGGGCGCTGCGCACCGCCGCGGTCCGCACCTCCTGGGAGGCTCGCCGGTAGCGGCTCAGGAACAGGTCCTCGCCGCCGATGCCGCGCAGCACGCGCAGCCCGGCCACGGTGTCCGACGCCAGCTCCGTCGCCCGCCCCGCCTTCTCCCGCTGCTCATCGGCCCGGCGCGCCGCCTGCGGCAGCAGCGGCAGCACCGCGAGCGCCAGCGCCGGTACGCCGAGCGCCACGACCACGCCGAGCGCGGGCTGGTAGATCACCAGCGCCACGCACACCCCGACGGTCGTGATCGCGGCGGCGGTGAAACGGGACAGCGCCTCCACGAACCAGCCGATCTTCTCGACGTCCCCCGTGGACACGGCGACGACCTCGCCCGCCGCCACCCGCCGGGTCAGCGCCGAACCCAGCTCGACTGTCTTACGGGCCAGCAACTGCTGCACCCGCGCCGCCGCCGTGATCCAGTTGGTGACCGCCGCCCGGTGCAGCATGGCGTCGCCGAGCGCGGTGAGCACGGTCAGCCCCACCATCAGCGCCCCGGCCAGGGCGAGCCGCGAACCGGAACGGTCCACGACCGCCTGCACGCCGAAGCCGATCGCGACGGGAAAGCACACCAGGGACCCCATGTGCAGCAGACCCCACAGGGCGGCCTTGACCTGCCCGCCCAACTGGTTCCGGCCCAGCCAGACGAGGAACCGGGTACCTGACCGTACGTCGGGCAGTCCCGGGTCGGAATACGGAAGATCGCGAATGCGCATGACGTTCCAGAGCTAGGACGGCGGCGGAGAAGGCAAAGAGACGTGAAAGGTTGACTCTTCACGGGTGCGAATTTCAACTGGTTTTCCCGCAGGGGGACGGAACACGCCAAACCCGCGCGCGCCGGGCCCACGCCGGAGTGGGACGATGGGGCCCATGCGAATCTCCGGCACGGTGTCCATGCGTACGGCGGTCGTGACCGCCACCGCTCTCGCCCTTCTCACCGCCTGCGGCGGAGGTGGGAGCGGCGGTGGCGACAAGGGCGGCGGCCAGGGAAAGCACGCGATGGGCAGCAAGGCGCCGAAGGCGGACCCCACTCGCATCCCGGAGGTGGGAAACGCCCTCCAGTCCAAAATCCCCGGAAATTCGGGGCAGGTTGTCGCGGTCTACGGCAAAGGAGTGAACTCCGCCGACGCGACCGTGGTGCTGTACACCAAGGAGGGCAAGGACTGGAAGCGCGCCCGTAGTTGGGCCGGTCACAATGGCAAGCGCGGCTGGACGACGCGTCATCACGAGGGGGACAAGCGCAGCCCGGTCGGCGTCTACACGCTCAGCGACGCGGGCGGAGTGCTCCCGGACCCCGGCGCCCGGTTGCCGTACTCCGAAACGCCCGCCTTCGCCGCTCCCCACTCCTGGCCCACGTCGCACTGGACGGACTTCAACTACGTCATCGCCATCGACTACAACCGGGTCAAGGGCACCTCACCGCTCGACCCGACCCGGCCCGAGGGGCAGCGCAAGGGCGGCAGCATCTGGCTGCACATGGACCACGGCAGCGGTACGTCGGCCTGTGTGAGCCTGCCCAAGTCCGGCATGGAGTATCTGCTGAGGAACCTCGACCCCGAGCGGCACCCGGTGGTGGTGATGGGGGACAAGGCGCACCTGGCCGCCTGAACCCCGGCGAGGCACGGACGTAACACAAGGGCATCAGGGTTTTCGCGGCCGTTACACGGAACTCATCGGCGGAAACGCGCGCTCGGCCATAGTGGCGGCTGCGCGGAAGTAGTTTTCCGCATCTCAGAAGTCCCTGGAAGTCCCCGGATGTCCCTGGACATCCCTGCCGAGGAGTCCCCGTGCCGCACCCCTCATCATCCGTCGCCCGGCGCGCAGCGAGAGTGCTGCGCACATCGCTGTTCACGCAGGTCGCCTGCGCGCTCGTCCTCGGAGTCGCGGTCGGAAGGCTGTGGCCGGACGTGGGCACGGCCGTCCAACCGCTCGGCGACGGCTTCATACGCCTGATCAAGGCGGTCATCGCGCCGCTCGTCTTCTGCGTGGTCGTCGCGGGCATCGCGAAGGCCGGTGATCTGAAGGCGTTCGGGCGGATCGGACTGAAGGCGCTGATCTGGTTCGAGGTGGCCACCACGGCGGCGCTGATCCTCGGTCTGCTCGCCGCCAATCTGGTCGGGCCCGGCACCGGCATGCATGTCGATCCCTCCTCCCTGGACGGCTCGGCCGTGGACGACCAGACCTCCGGCGGCCAACTGCCGTCGGCGTCCCAGTTCGTGCTGGAAGCGCTGCCGGACAGCGCCGTCGGCGCCTTCGCCGAGAACTCCCTGCTCCAAGTCCTGGTGCTGGCCTGCCTGGTGGGCGCGGCCGTGCTGCACCTCGGCAAGACCAAGGTGCCCGCGATCCTGCCGGCCATCGAGCAGGCGCAGCAGGTCGTCTTCGCCGTCGTCGGCTTCCTCATGAGGCTCGCGCCGCTCGCGGTCTTCGGCGCCATGGCCCATCTGGTCGGGGAGTACGGACTGGGCGCCCTGTCGACGTACGGGAAGCTGATCGCGCTGTGCTACGGCGTCGCGCTGCTCTTCCTCGTCCTGCTCGCCGTGGCCCTCAAGGCGGTCACCGGGCTGAGCCTCTGGAAGTTCGTCCGGTACAGCCGTGAGGAGATGCTGCTCGCGCTCGGCACCGCCTCCAGCGAGAGCGTGCTGCCGCGCATGATGCAGAAGCTGCGGGCGGCCGGATGCCGCGAGGACGCGGTCGGCCTTGTGCTGCCCACCGGCTACTCCTTCAACCTGGACGGCGCGTCGATCTACCTGTCCATCGGCACGCTGTTCATCGCCCAGGCGGTCGGCGTCGACCTGAGCCTCGGCCAGCAGATCACCGTCATCCTCGTGCTGATGCTCACCAGCAAGGGCATGGCGGGCGTGCCGGGATCGGCCTTCCTCGCGCTGTCGGCCACCGCTTCGGCCCTCGGGACGATCCCGGCCGCCGCCGTGGCGCTGCTGCTCGGGGTGGACCGGATCATGGACTCGATGCGGGTGGCCACCAACCTGCTCGGCAACTGTGTGGCGGTCTTCGCCGTCGCCCGGTGGGAGGGTGCGCTGGACACCGAACGGGCCAAGCGGGTCCTCGCCGGTGAGGAGCCCGGAGATCAGCCCGGAGATCAGTCCGGCGATCAGTCCGGCGGGAAAGCCGGTGAGCAGGCCGCCGCCGCGGCGGCGGACCCCGTGGCCCCGGCCCCGGCCGCGCGCGGCTGACCGCCTCCCGGCCCCCCGCGTCAGCAGCGGCTGCCGGGGGGCCCGGAGAGGCTGTCGAGCAGGTCGCCGAGGGCGTCACGCTGCTGATGGCTCAGCGGCGCCAGGACGTCCTCGGCGGCGGCCCGGCGCGCGTCGTGCAGGGCGCGCAACGTCGAGCGGCCGGTCTCGGTCAGCTCGATCCGCACCACCCGTCGGCTGGACGGGTCCGGCGCACGGCGTACCGAGCCGTGCGCCTCCAGTGCGTCCACCAGCGAGGTCACCGCGCGCGGGACCACCTCAAGGCGCTCCGCGAGGTCCGCCATCCGGGGCGGCCCGTCGTGGTGTGCCACGGTGCGCAGCAGCCGGGCCTGCGCCGGGGTGATGCCCAGTGGCTCCATATGGCGCTTCTGGGCGCGCTGCAGTCGGCGGGTCAGGCGCAGCAGCTGCTCCGCGAGGCGGCCGGATGCCTCGGGGCCGGATGTCTCGGGGGTGGACATGATCGCAGTCTATCGGACCCCGTTCATTGTGAGTATAGGTAACAGTGAGCTATGCTCGGTAAGTCCGTGCCGTCTGCCATCAGAAGGAGCCCATGCCTCACGACACACCGCCGTGGACCCCGTCCACCCCCGACCCGGAGCGGCCCGCGCAAGTGCGGCGCATCCTCCGGCTCTTCCGCCCCTATCGCGGCCGTCTCGCCCTGGTCGGCCTGCTGGTCGCCGCCTCCGCACTGGTCTCGGTCGCCTCGCCGTTCCTGCTCCGCGAGATCCTCGACAACGCCATCCCCGAGCGGCGCACCGGTCTGCTGACCCTGCTCGCCCTCGGCATGATCGCGGCCGCCGTCGTCAACAGCGTCTTCGGCGTCCTGCAGACCCTCATCTCCACCACCGTCGGCCAGCGCGTCATGCACGACCTGCGCACCGCCGTCTACGACCGGCTGCAGCGCATGCCGCTCGCCTTCTTCACCCGCACCCGCACCGGCGAGGTGCAGTCCCGGATCGCCAACGACATCGGCGGCATGCAGGCCACCGTCACCTCCACCGCGACCTCGCTGGTCTCCAACCTCACCAGCGTCGTGGCCACGGTCGTCGCCATGCTCGCCCTCGACTGGCGGCTGACCGTCGTCTCGCTGCTCCTGCTGCCGCTGTTCGTCTGGATCAGCCGCCGGGTCGGCAACGAGCGCAAGAAGATCACCTCGAAGCGGCAGAAGCAGATGGCGACCATGTCCGCGATGGTCACCGAGTCCCTGTCGGTGAGCGGCATCCTGCTCGGCCGCACCATGGGCCGCTCCGATTCGCTCACCCAGGAGTTCGGCCGGGAGTCCGAGCGTCTGGTCGGCCTGGAGGTGCGGGCCAGCATGGCCGGCCGCTGGCGGATGTCCACCATCGGCGTCGTGATGGCCGCGATGCCCGCCATCATCTACTGGGCCGCCGGAATCGCCCTCCAGACCGGGGGCCCGGCCGTCTCCATCGGCACCCTGGTCGCCTTCGTATCGCTGCAGCAGGGGCTGTTCCGGCCCACCGTCAGCCTGCTGTCCACCGGGGTGGACATGCAGACCTCCCTCGCCCTCTTCGCCCGCATCTTCGAATACCTCGACCTGCCGATCGACATCACCGAGCCCGCCCGGCCGGCGCGGCTGGAGACGGTGCGCGGCGAAGTCCGCTTCGACGGCGTCGACTTCGACTACGACGTCCAGGACCCGGCCTTGCCGCAGGGGACCCTGCGCGGGATCGACCTGACCGTCCCGGCGGGCGGCAGCCTGGCCGTCGTCGGATCGACCGGCTCCGGCAAGACCACCCTCAGCTATCTGGTGCCCCGGCTGTACGACGTGACCGGCGGCCGGGTGCTGATCGACGGGGTCGACGTCCGGGACCTCGACTTCGACAGCCTCGCCCGCGCGGTCGGCGTCGTCTCCCAGGAGACCTATCTCTTCCACGCCTCGATCGCCGACAACCTGCGCTTCGCCAAGCCCGACGCGACCGACGCGGAGATCGTCGCGGCGGCCGAGGCCGCCCAGATCCACGACCACATCGCCGCCCTCCCCGAGGGCTACGACACCCTGGTGGGGGAGCGGGGTTACCGCTTCTCCGGCGGGGAGAAGCAGCGGCTGGCGCTGGCCCGGACGATTCTGCGCGACCCGCCCGTCCTCATCCTCGACGAGGCCACCAGCGCCCTGGACACCCGCACCGAGCACGCCGTGCAGAAGGCCATCGACGGCCTCACCGCCGGGCGCACCACCATCACCATCGCCCACCGGCTCTCCACCGTGCGCGACGCCGACCGGATCGTCGTCCTCGACGGCGGCCGCGTCGCCGAGCAGGGCACCCATGAGGAACTGCTCGCCGAGGACGGCCGTTACGCCGCCCTGGTGCGGCGCGACGCCCAGCTGTCGCCGGTCGTCCCCGTCGCGTAGGCCTCCGAAGCCCGCGTAAGCCGTAAGCCGCAAGCCCCGGAGCCCGGTGCGCCCGTCAGGAGAACTCGGCGCGCACCGCCTCCGTGTGCTCGCCCAGCGCGGGCACCGGCCGCAGCGCCACCTGACGCCCCGCCACCTCGACCGGCGGCAGCAGGCCGCGCAGCGGGCCGACGGGCGAGCCGAACTCGCCCCAGCGCTCCCGGGCGGCCAGCTGCGGATGGTCGGCCAGCCCCGCGACGTCCCGCAGCCGGGCATTGGCGATGCCCGCCCCGTCCAGCAGGGCCACCAGACCGTCGGCCGTATGGTCCGCGAAGGACCGTTCCAGCTCGGTGGTCAGCTCCTCGTCATGGGTGCGGCGCAGCGGATTGTCGGCGAAGCGCGGATCGCGGATCAGCTCCGGGCGGCCCACGACGCGCTCGCACAGGGTGATCCACTCGCGGTCGTTCTGCACGCTCAGGAACACCTGGGCGCCGTCGCCGCAGCGATAGGCCCCGTACGGGGAGATCGACGGATGGCGGGCCCCGCTGCGCGTCACCCCGCCTCCGCCGTAGGCCTGCGCGAAGTACGGATGGCCCATCCACTCGCCCAGCGCGTCGAGCAGGCTGACGCTCACGTCCGTCCCCGCGCCGGTGCGCTCCCGCTCGTACAGCGCGGTGAGGATGCCGGTGTACGCGTACATCCCGCCCGCGATATCGGCGATCGAGATCCCGGGGCGGGCGGGCTCCTCGGGGCTGCCGGTGATCGACAGCAGCCCCGCCTCGCACTGGACGAGCAGGTCGTACGCCTTCTTGTCGCGGTACGGCCCATGGCTCCCGTAACCGGTGATCGCGCAGTTGATCAGGTGTGGATGCCCGGCCCGCAGCGCGTCCGCCGAGAGCCCGAGCCGGTCCACCGCCCCGGGCCCGAGGTTGTGCACGAACACATCGGCACGGGCCAGCAGCGCGTCGAGCAGGGCCCGGTCCGCGGCGTCCTTCACATCGAGGACGACGCTCTCCTTGCCGCGGTTGACCCACACGAAGTACGCCGAAATGCCCTTGACCTCACGGTCGTACTCCCGGGCGAAGTCGCCCCGCCCCGGCCGCTCCACCTTGATCACCCGCGCGCCGAGGTCGGCGAGCTGGCGGGTGGCGAACGGGGCGGCGACGGCCTGTTCGAGGGCGACGACGGTGATGCCGTCCAGGGGCTGTGCGGGCATGGGGCGACTCCTTCGGTACGACTCCGCCAAGACGGACAGCCCCTGTCCTCCCCGTGGTGAGCGGCCGCCGAACACCGCTCACCACACCGGGTTCAGCCCAGCAGCCCCCGCAGGTAGGCGATCTGCTCGCGCTGCTGGTGGGGGCCGCCGCCCTCGTGGCCGTTGAAGGACCACACCTTCAGCTCCTTCTCGCCCGCGTAGTGGTGGTACGCGGCGAAGCCGCACGAGGTCGGGGTGGTCGCGTCGCGCAGGGCGGTCGAGAAGAGCGCGGGCGCGGTGGCCCGGGCCGCGAAGTTGAGGCCGTCGAAGTGGTCGAGGGTCGCGAAGACCCGCTCGGTGAGATCGCGCTGACCGGCGCAGAAGCGGGCCAGCTCGCCGTACGGATCGGCGTCCGTGATCTCTACGGCCCGCCGGATGTGCGTCATGAACGGCACGTCCACCAGCGCCGCCGTCAGATCCGGCACCAGCCCGGCCGCCGCGAGCGCCATGCCGCCGCCCTGGCTGCCGCCGCTGACCACGATCCGGCCTGGGTCGACCAGCGGATGCGCGCGGGCGGCCTCCACCGCGCGCACGGCGTCGGTGTACAGCCGCCGGTAGTAGTAGGTGTCCGGGGAGAGGATCCCCTGGGTCATCTTGCCCGGCGTCTCGGGGCCGGTGCCGCTCGCCGGATCGGGGGTGACGCCGGGGGAGTGCTGGGCCCAGCCCTGGCCCCGGGTGTCCATGACGAAGACCGCGTAGCCCACCGACGGCCACAGCAGCCAGTTGTGCGGCAGGCCCCGGCCGCCGTTGTAGCCGATGTACTGCACCACGCACGGCAGCGGGCCCGTGGCCTCGCGCGGGGCCAGCAGCCAGCCGCGTATCCGGTGCCCGCCGAACCCGGAGAACTCGACGTCGTACGTGTGCAGCCGGGCCAGGCCCGTGTCGGTCTCGGTGAAGACCGCGTCCAGATCCGCGGTGCGGGCCTCGGCGAGGGTGCGCTCCCAGAAGGCGTCGAAGCCGTCCGGCTCCGGCAGCGGGGGCCGGTAGGTGCGCAGCTGGTCCAGGGGAAGATCGACGAACACGGGGCGAAGACCTCCGGGGAATCGGTACGGCGATGGCCAGGGGCGACGTGGTAAGTGTGATGCGTGGCCGCCCTGGATTGTTCGGATATCCGATCAGCGTTCGACTTCTCGGTCAAGAGGAAGTACGGGCCGGGGGAGCGGTACTGGACCGGACGATGAGCCGCGTGGACAGCTCGGTCCGCGTCCCCTCCGGAACCTCCCCCGCTCGCAGCCGCAGCAGGGTGCGCAGCGCCGTCGCCGCCATCTCGGACAGCGGCTGACGGACCGTGGTGAGCGCCGGTGTCGTCCAGCGGGCCTGCGGCAGATCGTCGAACCCCACCACGCTGACGTCCTCCGGCACCCGCAAGCCCCGCTCCCGCAGCGCCCGGTACGCGCCGAGCGCCATCGGGTCCGAGCACGCGAACACCGCCGTCGGCGGCTCGGGCAGCTCCAGCAGCTCCGTCATCCGCTGGTACGCACCGGCCTCGCGGAAGTCGCCGTAGCGTACGTAAGACGGCGGCACCCGCAACCCCGCCGTGGCCATCGCCGAGCGGAACCCGGCCACCCGCGCGCCGCTGCACACCTTCCGCCGGTATCCGCCGATCACCGCGATCCGCCGGTGTCCCAGCCCGAGCAGATGCTCCGTCGCGCTCACCCCGCCCTGCCAGTCGGCGGCGCCCACGGACGCCACGCCCGGCGGCGGCACCGCCCCGGGGTCGATCATCACGAACGGGACCCGGTGCTCATCGAGCCAGGCGTACTGGGTGGGCGTCAGCTCCAAGAGGTGGAACAGCACCCCGGAACTGCCCCGGGCGCACAGCTTGTCCAGCCAGCCGCGCTCGGGCCGCCCGTCGCGGAGGCGCGGCAGCCCGGCCGACACCACCACCTCGAGGCCCGCGTCGTGTGCCGCCGCCTCCACGCCGTGCAGCACCGCCCCCGACCACGCGCCGTCCAGGGAACGCACCACCAGATCGACCAGGGTGGGCGGCCGGGGCGACTCCAGGCGCGGTTTGCGGACGTACCCCAGGCGGTCCAGGACCTCGCTGACCCGGCGGCGGGTGTCGGGCGCCACGTCCTCGCGGCCGTTGACCACCTTCGAAGCGGTCGGCACCGAAACCCCTGCCTCGCGGGCGATGACCGCCAGCGTCGGACCCGTCGACCCCGGGGAACGCGCCATCGAGATATCCCTTCCCGAAACCGCCCAAGCGCGACACCGACCGGGCAGAAACCGGTTACTACATTAAGGCCGCCTCAACTCGGACGGGAAGACCCGGGAGTTGAGGCGGCCCCTCGCTCCGAAACCGTCACAGGCCGTAGCGGTTCTTCAGATGGCGCCAGAAGTCCCGGTACATCCACTTGTCGAATTCGGTGATGCGGTCGGCGGATCCGGCCTTCATCAGGAAGCCGCCCACGCCGGTCGGGGTCCAGTCGTAGAAGTCGTCCAGACCGTAGGTGTGCCCGATCTCGTGCAGCAGGATGTGAATGTTGTCCTGGTTCACCGTGCTCAGCATGTACTCACTGCCGATGCGCTGCCCCCAGTCGCCCCCGGCGCCGCCGCCGAAGCCCTTGGTCAGCCACAGCGACTGGTCGTAGTGGCGGGCCGCGCCGCCGGGGCACTTGGAGTAGTTGCCGTCCTGGTGGAAGAAGCGGCCGCAGTCCGGGGCGCACTGCGGGGCGCCGCCGCCGTCCAGGAGCCCGGTGTAGATGTCGACCGAGTTGTCGCTCCACTGCAGCGTGGAGCGGTTCTTGACGGCCCAGCCGACGATCTTGACCGGGACTTCCTGGTACGGGAAGTTCTCGAACCCCGCGACCTGGTCGATCCACTTCTTCGACTGGCGCTTGAGCGCCGTATGGATCTGGTCGCGTACCTGCGCCGTGACCGGCTGGTCGGATTCCCAGCGGACGCAGTAGTTCAGGCTGCCCTTGTTGGCCATCACCTGATCCCAGCCGTAGTTCTTGAAGCCGTACAGGTTGGGATAGGTGGACTCGACGTGCCGCCAGACCTCGTTCAGCGGCTGGACGAGGTTGCTCGGCGGGTTCCAGGTGTCCGACGCGCCCGTCCCGGCGGCGTCGGCGGGTGCGGTGAATCCGATGAGGGACAGCGCCCCGGCCGCGGTGGCGGTCAGGAGGGCGCGTAATCCGCGAAATCTTCGTTCGCGCATGGCGGCTCGCTTCCGTGTGGGGAACGGGAGCGGGCGGCGCACCCCCGGGGAGTGGCCGTACGGGGACGCCGCCCGCACCCTCCAGTCGCCCCCGCGGCCCGGAAAGTTGCCGCCTCTTCCCGGATGCGCGCGGACTGACAAAGCAGCGTGCGCTCAGCCGCCGGTACGGGCGTCCTTGGGGCCGGTGTCCGGAACCTCCCCCATCCGGGCCGCGGCCGGGTCCAGCACACGGGTGAGGAACGCCCGGGTCCGCGGATGCCGCGGCGCGGCCACCACCTGCTCGGGTCCGCCCTCCTCCACGACCACCCCGTCGTCCATGAACACCACCCGGTCGGCGACCTCCCGCGCGAAGCTCATCTCATGCGTGACGACCAGCATCGTCATCCCCTCGTCGGCCAGCGCCCGCATGACCGCGAGCACATCCCCGACCAGCTCGGGGTCGAGGGCCGAGGTCGGCTCGTCGAACAGCATCAGCTCCGGGTCCATCGCCAGCGCCCGCGCGATCGCCACCCGCTGCTGCTGCCCGCCCGACAGCTGTGCCGGATAGGCGCTCTCCTTGTCGGTCAGCCCGACGCGGCGCAGCGTCTCCCGCCCGATCCGCGCCGCCTCGGCCTTGTCGCGGCGCAGCACCCGCCGCTGGGCGATGGTCAGGTTCTCCAGCGCCGTCAGATGCGGGAAGAGGTTGAACGCCTGGAACACCATGCCGATCCGCCGCCGCACCCGGTCGATGTCCACATCCGGGTCGGTGACCTCGGCCCCGCCCACGGTCACCGAGCCAGAGGTCGGCTCCTCCAGCAGGTTCACACAGCGCAGCAGGGTCGACTTGCCGGAGCCGGACGGCCCGATGACACAGACCACCTCGCCCCGCTCCACGGTGAGGTCGATGCCCTTCAGCACCTCCAGCCCGCCGAACGACTTGCGCAGCTCCCGGATCCGGATCACGCTCCGGTCACCTCGCCTTCGCGGTACGGGCTTCCAGCCACCGGACCAGCTGGCCCAGCGGAACGGTGATGAGCAGGTAGCACAGCCCGGCGACCAGGATCGGGGTGAGGCTGCGGTGCTGATTGAGCGCGTCCCGGCCGAACTTGGACAGCTCGTACTGGTCCAGGGAGAGCCCGAGCAGATAGACCAGCGACGAGTCCTTGGTCAGCAGGATCAGTTCGTTGGTCAGCGGGGGCAGCACGATCCGGAACGCCTGCGGGATGACGATCGAGACCATCGCCCGGCCGTGGGACATGCCGAGCGAACGCGCCGCCTCCATCTGCCCCTTGGGCACGGCCCGGATGCCCGCGCGGATCGTCTCCGCCATGTACGCGGCCCCGACCAGACCGAGCGCCAGCATGACCGTCACATACCGGTCCAGCGCCACCTGGAAGGCGAGCGGCACGCCGAAGCCGAGCGCGATGAACACCAGCAGCGCCGGTACGCCGCGGAAGAATTCGATGTACGCCACCGACAGCCACCGGTACGGGGGCACCTGCGAGAGCCGCATCAGCGCGAGCAACAGCCCGGCCACCAGCCCGAAACCGAAGCCGAGCAGGGTGTAGACGACGGTGTTGACCAGGGCGGTGGTGATGATGTCGGGGAACTGGGACCGGGCGACGTCCGCGTCGAAGAACGCGCGGCGCAGTTCACCCCAGTCCGCGGCCAGGACGATGGCGAGCAGCACGGCGGCGAGCACG
This sequence comes from Streptomyces sp. NPDC059850, assembly GCF_042731515.1. Classification (NCBI taxonomy): domain Bacteria; kingdom Bacillati; phylum Actinomycetota; class Actinomycetes; order Kitasatosporales; family Streptomycetaceae; genus Streptomyces; species Streptomyces sp. NPDC059850. The sequence goes on along the minus strand of NZ_JBHWJI010000025.1, from coordinate 28,487 downwards.
GCGTACTGCACCGTCCGTACCGCCCGCGTCCGCTGCCGACGGGTCATTGCCATAACGGTGCGGACTCCTCAGCTCCTGGGCGCGGTGCCGAACCACTTCCGGTAGATCGTGTCGTAGCGGCCGTCCTTCTTCGCGTCCGCGAGCACCTGGTTGATCTTCTTGCGCAGGGCGTCATTGCCGGTGCGCACGGCGATGCCGTACTTCTCCCCGGTGCTGAACTCGGCCGTCACCTCGGTGTCCGGGTTGTCCTTGACGAAGTCGTACAGCACCCCGTTGTCGTTGATGCCCGCCGCGACCTGGCCGGTCTTGACGGCGGAGACCAACAGCCCGAGGTCCTCGAACTGGACCAGGGTGGCGCCGACGGCCCGCTTCTGGGCGTAGGTCTCCCCGGTGGTCCCCTGCTGGACCGCCAGCCGCTTGCCCTTGAGGTCGGCGAGGGTGCGGTGCGGCTTGCCCTTCCGGGTGAGCAGCGCCTGGGTGGCCTCGAAGTAGGGGCTGGAGAAGTCCAGGTTCTTCTCCCGGACGGCGTTGATCGTCATCCCGGCCGCGGCGACGTCGCAGGTGGAGGTGTTGAGGTCCTCACCGGACTGGATGCCCTCGAAGGGCGTGTCCACGATCTCCTGCTTCACCTTCAGCTCCGAGGCGACGAGATCGACCAGATCCACGTCGAAGCCGACGATCTTCTTGCCCTGCCGGGACTGGAAGGGCGGATAGGGCAGATGAGTGCAGGTGGTCAGCTTCCCGGACTTCACCAGGCTGATGTCCGGGCCGCCGGAGTCCGACGGTTTGGTGCTGGTACAGCCGATGAGCAGGGCGGCAGCGGCGGCAGTGGCTATGACGGGCAGCGCGGAGCGAGCGGACACGGCACCTCCGGGACATGGTCGGCGAACGACCCCACGAGACACGTGATCAATGCGTCGGCCCGCATCCTGCCACTCTCCGTGCCGCCTTGACCCCGCCGTGTGCGTTGCGAGCGCATAACGGCCGGGAGGACGCGCCCGCTAGCGCCGCCGTCGCCGCCTGCGGCGCTTGCTCCAGAACCACCCGGCCGGCGGCTCGTCCGCCCGCCAGGGCTGGGGCTCGGGTGCGCCGCGCCGCCGCCAGCGCGCGGTCAGCATGCGGGTGCGCGCGGCGGGCTCGGCGACCTCCGCGCCCCGGATGAAATCCTCGTCGAGAACGACCTCGTCCCAGTCGTCCGCCTCGTCCCCCCGGTCTGTGGAGCCGGTGCTCAAGGGGCACCTCCCGTCCGCCCGTGTGCCACTCGGGCACGAAGCGTGTTCCTGGAGCGGGAAACGTGTAGGACGCCCGCCGAGTTCCGCAGCGCTCAGGTTCCGCAGCGCTCAGGCGGGGATCCAGACCCGCATCGGCCCGGCCTCCCGGTTCGCCCAGGCGTAGTAGGGGATCGCCGTGACGCGCACCGGGTCGCCGACGCCACCGATGTCGCCCCCGCCGCCCGGGTACGGCCACCAGCCGTCGGGCGGGGCCGCCCTGCGCAGCGCCCGGGCCATGATCACGGTCACCCCGCCCAGCAGCCGCTTCCGGTGCTCGGCGACCAGATCGGTGCCCGCGTCGAGCGTGAGGCCGTCCAGCCGCAGCCCGGCGGGCTGGTCCGGCTGCTCCAGGCAGTACACCAGCGGTCCGTACTCGATCGCGGCGCAGCCGCGCACCGCGTCCACCCGTGGGTCGGGGCGGGTCAGCCGGGGCGTCAGCGGCAGGGTCAGGACCACGGTCTCGCCCGGCCGCCAGCGGCGCCGCAGCCGCAGCCAGCCGCGCTCCGCGCGCCCGGTCACCGGCTCGCCGCCGACCGTCGCCTCGTACCGGTCGGCCCAGTGCGGGATGCGCAGCGACAGCGTCCAGTCCGCGTCCGCCGGAGCCTCGTCCACGACCACCGCGACCCGGCCCTCCCACGGGTAGCCGGTGCCCACCCGCACCGCCCCGCCGCCCGCCGCGTACACCCCCGACGCGTACTGGTGCAGCTGCAGGCCCCCGGCGTCACCACTCGCCATGTAGTACGGCAGGGAGGCCAGCAGCCGCATCACATTCGGCGGGCAGCAGGCGCAGCGGAACCATGGCGTCCGGCGTGCCTCCTGGTCGCCGTGCGCCGCCGTACGGCCCTCACGGACCTGGAGCGGATTCACGTACAGCCAGCGCTCGCCGTCCAGGGAGACCCCGGACGCGAAGCCGTTGAACAGGGTCCGTTCGATCAGGTCGCTGTAGCGGGCGTCCCCTGTGAGCAGCGCCATCCGCCAGCTGAACTGGATCGAGGCGATGGCCGCGCAGGTCTCCGCGTACGCCCGGTCCGGCGGGAGTTCGTACGCGTCGCCGAAGGACTCCAGATCGTGCCGGGAGCCGACGCCGCCGGTCAGATAGGTCCTGGTGGCGACCATGTCCTCCCACAGCCGCACCAGCGCGTCCCGCAGCTCCCGGTCGCCGGTCTCGGCCGCCAGGTCCGCGGCCCCGGCCAGCAGATACAGCTGGCGCACCGCGTGCCCGGCGACCGCCCGCGCCTCCCGCACCGGGACGTGGTCCTGCCAGTAGGGCGCCCCGGGGCGCGGCCCGCCGTCCGTCCCGCCGTCGCCGAGCGCGCCCGCACCGCGCCGGTCCACGAAGTACCCGGCCAGATCGAGATAGCGCCGCTCGCCGGTCTCCCGGTACAGCTCGACCAGCGCCGTCTCGATCTCCGGGTGCCCGCACACCGCGTCCACGGCCTTGCCCGGGCCGAAGACCGCGTCGATGTGATCGGCGAACCGCACCGCCACGCCGAGCAGTTCGTCCCCGCCGGTAGCCCGCCGATGTGCCACGGCCGCCTGGAGGAGATGGCCCGCGCAGTACAGCTCGTGCCCCCAGTGCAGTTCCGTCCACCGCCGGGCGCCCGGTCTGGCCTGGTAGTACGTCTGCAGATAGCCGTCCGCGTCCTGTGCGCCCGCCACCAGGGCAGCCAGCCGCGCCACCTGCGCGGCCAGCTCTCCGGCGGCGGGCCCGCCCGGCTCCTCGGCGAGTTGCCAGGACGCGGCCTCCAGCCACTTGTGCACATCGGAGTCCTGGAACGGGAAGTCCCCCGTGAACCCCTCCGCCGCCTGCCCGGCTGCGGCCCGCAGGTTGGCCAGATTGCCCGCCTCATCCAGCCGCTCCGGCCCCTGCGGAACGCTGACCTCGGCGTTGACACGCCGTTTCGCGGCCCAGAACCCTCCGGTGATCCGGGCCGTGACGGGCGGCCGGAGAGCGGTGTGCGCATCCTGCGAGAGCCGGATCGGTCCTACGGACATCTGCCTACCCCTTACCCCGTACGTTCCGTGGCGGCCATGCCTTCCACGGTCTGGCGGGCCGCACGCGCCCTGTGGTCCATTCCACTGCACTTCGGCGCCGGAGTCAGGAGGGGCGACCGTGGTCCGTGTGAGGAGGCGACGGGACGTCAGACGGCCGGAAGCTCCGCCCCGTCCACCACATGGGCCACGCCACACGTGACGTTGTCGGGTCCGCCCGCGCGGTTGGCGAGGGCGACGAGTTCGCGCGCCGCCTCCCCGGGATCGGCCACCGAGGCCAGTACGCCCCGGATCTCCTCGGCGGTCACCACAGCGCTGAGCCCGTCCGAACACAGCAGATACCGGTCACCCGCCTGGGCGTCCCGCAGCGCCAGATCGGGCGCGAACGCCGCCCCGCCGCCCATGGCCCGCAGCAGCAGCGCCCGCCCGGGGTGGGACGCGGCCTCCGCCGCGCTGATGCGCCCCTCGTCGAGCAGCGACCGCACCACGGTGTGGTCGTGGGTGATCTGGAACAGCTCGCCGTCGCGCAGCAGATACGCCCGCGAATCGCCGATGTGCCGCCGAAGCCGTCGGCGACGGCGAGCAGCCGGGGACCGGCGTACCCGGAGTCCTCGTTGCTCATCCGGGCCGATCCCCGGTCGGAGAGCACGGCATAGCGGACTCCCAGGGTGCTGTGGGCAGAAGACATGGTGACGTCCTTTCCTGACAGCTGTGCCAGCTGGGACAGCTGGTCGGCGAGGAAGGCGGCCAGGTCACGCCGGGCCGCCGTATCGGCCTCGACCCGCGCCCAGTACGTACGGACCTCCCGCGCCGCCGCGCCCGGATCCAGCTCGCACACGGTACGGATGCGGGCCAGCGGCATCCCCAGCCGGCGCAGCCAGGCCACCAGCCGGGCGCGCTCCAGCTGCGCCGGGTCGTAGAGGCGGTGCCCGGCTACCACGATGCTGGAGCTTCCCCCTGGGAGAAGGTCAACCGACGTCAACCAAGGCCAATGAAGGCCAACCAGAGATCACATTCCAACTCATATGCGGCACTCATTTATATTTATCAGTCATATACTTTCATTCATCCTTCTTCAGGTATTCGTTGTGATTAGGGCGGGAACTGACGGGACATCCGCACAGACTCGTGGCAGCCACGAGGCGAGGGAGGACCCATGTCCGTTTCCACCACGCCCGGAACCGTGTGGGGCACCTGGATCAACCTGGAAGGCGGCATCCACTCCGAGCCCGCGCCGGTGGCTCAGGCCGACGACCGGATCCAAGTCTTCATCCGGGGCGGCTCCAACGTCCTCTGGAGCAGACTCGAAACCCGCGACGGGGGATGGGGCGCCTGGCAGAAGTACACCGGCCTGTCCGTCGACGGCATCCCCGCCCCGATCCGCGGCAAGGACGGGAAGGTGCGGGTCTTCTACCGTACGCCCGGCAACAACCTGGAGGTCATCACCCAGACCTCCATCAACTCCGGCTACGGAGCGCCCCAGATCCTGGCCACCGGCATCGGGGACGATCCGGCCGCGGCGCTCGGCGCCGACGGGCGGATCTACGTGTTCTTCCCCGGCACCGACAACGCCCTGTGGTATCTGCGCAACCTGGATCTGCAGTACGAGACGTACACCGCCGCGTCGTCGCTGGGCGGCGGCATCTTCGCCACGCCGTCGCCCATCCTCGACGGGGGTGGGCGGATCGTGGTGGCGGTCAAGGGCAGCGGCGAGACCCTCTACACCATCCAGCAGCTGGCGCCGAACGCCGCCACCTGGGAGCCCTTCTCCCTCAACGCGCCCAACGTGACCAGCCGCCCGTCGGTGTGTCTGGACGCGGCGGGCAGGGTGCAGATCTTCTTCCGGGGTGTCGACGGCTCTGTCCGCCGCGTCGGGCAGAGCGACGACTACGAGACGTTCGGCGCCCCCGTGAGCCTGGGCGCACAGATCGTGTGGCGGCCGACCTGCGGCCTGGGCCAGGACGGCCGGGTCAACGTGTTCATCAAGGCGACGGACAACGCCTTGTGGGTCGCCGTCCAGACCACGGAGAACGGCAACAGCTACACCGGCTTCCAGTCCCTCGGCGGGGTCATCGGCTCCGCCGGTATCAGCGTCCCCATCGCCAACGAGGAGAACCTGCTGTACGTGTTCCTCCAGGGCAACGGGCCCGCCAGGGACCTCTGGCTGCAGCGCCAGACGTTCGTCTGAGCAGTGCTCCGGGGGCTCCACGGTTTTCGAAACTTTCGCACCTGCCTCAGGGGCTGTCGAAAGTCATCAGAACCCTTAATCTCCGAACAAATTCGATCAATGAGCAGGTTGATCAACGGAGAGCGCAGGAGCCCCCACATGCCCACAGCAGGAGAGCACGGACAGCCCAGCCGCAGACGGGTACTGATGGGTGCCCTGGCCCTGGGAGCGGTGGCCGGAACCCCGGGCCTCGCCGAGGCCGCCACCCCCTCCGCGCGGGAGACCGCCGCCCGGGCCGCCCGGTACGCCAATCCGCTGGTCCGCAACCGCGCCGATCCGCACATCTTCCGGCACACCGACGGCTACTACTACTTCACCGCCACCGCCCCGGAGTACGACCGCGTCATCCTGCGCCGCTCCAGAACCCTGAGCGGCCTGGCCACCGCGGCCGAGTCGGTGATCTGGAAGAAGCACACCAGCGGCGACATGGGCGCCCACATCTGGGCCCCGGAAATCCACTTCATCGACGGCAAGTGGTACATCTACTTCGCCTCCGCGCCCGCGAACGACGTCTGGAAGATCCGGATGTGGGTGCTGGAGAACGCCAGCGCCAACCCCTTCGCCGGGACCTGGACGGAGAAGGGCCGCATCGCCACCCCCATCGACTCGTTCTCGCTGGACGCCTCCACCTTCGTCCACCGCGGCACCCGCTATCTGACCTGGGCGCAGAGCAACCCGGACGTCGGTAACAACTCCAGCCTCTACATCGCCAAGATGGTCAACCCCTGGACCATCACCGGGCCGCAGGTGGAGATCTCCCGCCCCACCTACGACTGGGAGACCCGCGGCTACAAGGTCAACGAGGGCCCGTCCGTCCTCCAGAAGAACGGGCGGCTCTTCCTCACCTACTCCGCGAGCGCCACCGACGCCAACTACTGCATGGGACTGCTCACCGCCTCCGCGGACAGCGACCCCCTGTCCGCCGCCTCCTGGAAGAAGAGCCCCCAGCCGGTCTTCACCAGCAACGACACCACCAAGCAGTACGGCCCGGGCCACAACTCGTTCACCGTCGCCGAGGACGGCCGTACCGATGTCCTCGTCTACCACGCCCGCCAGTACAAGGACATCACCGGCGACCCCCTCAACGACCCCAACCGGCACACCCGTATCCAGACCCTCGGCTGGAAGGCGGACGGCACCCCGGACTTCGGCGTCCCCGTGGCCGACGGGCCCGCTCCGGACACCGGGGCCGCCACCCGCTACACCATGACCGCCTTCACCAACAGCAGCGAATCCAACATGTACGTGTACGAGTCGACGGACGCGCTCGCCTACACGCTGCTCAAGGGACCGGCGTTCACCCCGCCCGCGGAGCTGATCCGCGACCCCAGCATCATCAAGCACACCGACGGCTACTACTACATCGTCTACACCACCAACTGGACCGGGAACACCATCGGGTTCGCGCGCAGCCGGGACCGGGTCAACTGGACCTTCGTCCGCAACCACACGCTGCCGCTCGCCGGTGTCGAACGCACCTGGGCGCCCGAGTTCTTCGTCGACGGAGACGGCAGCGTCAACGTCATCGTGTCGCTCGACACCACCGCCACCCCGGACTACATCTTCCGGCCGCATCTGCTCACCGCCACCAACGCCGCGCTCTCGTCCTGGACCACTCCGAAGCCGCTCACCGGGCTGGACAAGGCGAACTACATCGACACCTTCGTGGTCCGCCACGGCGGGCAGTACCACGCCTTCACCAAGCACGAGACGACGAAGTACATCGAGTACGCGACCGCCACCAGCCTCGGCGGCCCCTACACCCTGCGCGGTACCGGCGACTGGGCGGGCTGGGGCAGCTGGCGCGAGGGACCAGCGCTGGTGCCGCTCGGAGGCGGCGGCTGGCGGATCTACTTCGACGGCTACGCCGAGAAGAAGTACTACTACAGCGACAGCCTCGACGGCTTCCGCACCTGGACGCCCATCCGGCAGCTGCCCGGGCTCTCCGGCTTCGCCCGCCACTTCACCGTCCTGAAGGAGAGCGTGTGATGCGCGGACGTCTCTGGGCCCTCGTCGTGGCCGCCGTCCTCGCGCTGCTGGCCCCGCTGGCGGGCGCCGGTGCGGCGCAGGCGGCTCCCGTCACCGTCGCCAACGCGACCCAGTTCACCACCACCTCGGGCGAGGCGCTGCACGCGCACGGCGGCGGCGTCATCAAAGTCGGCGCGTACTACTACTGGTTCGGGGAGAACCGCAACGCGGACAACACCTTCCGCTATGTGTCCGCCTACCGCTCCACGGACCTCAAGAGCTGGGAGTTCCGCCGCCACGTCCTCACCCAGGCCACCGACCCCGAGCTGGCCACCGCCAACATCGAGCGGCCCAAGGTCATCTACAACGAGCGCACCAAGCAGTTCGTGATGTGGGCGCACAAGGAGAACGGCAGCGACTACAGCGAGGCCCGCGCCGCCGTCGCCACCTCCGCCACCGTCGACGGCGACTACACCTGGCGGGGCAGCTTCCGCCCGCTGGGCCAGCACATGTCGCGCGACATCACCCTGTTCAAGGACAGCGACGGCACCGGCTACATGATCTCGGCCGCCCGGGAGAACTACGACCTGCACATCTACCGGCTGACCGACGACTACACCGGGGTGGCGAGCCTGGTGGCCAACCCGTGGCCCGGCGGCCACCGCGAGGCTCCGGCCCTCTTCAAGCGCGGCAACGTGTACTTCATGCTGACCTCCGGCGCCACCGGCTGGAACCCCAACCAGCAGCAGTACGCCACCGCCACCAGCCTCGCCGGTCCCTGGAGCGCGATGCGCAACGTCGGAGACGCCACCGCGTACGGCTCGCAGACCGCGTACGCCCTGCCGGTGCAGGGCGCCCGGACGACCTCGTATCTGTACCTGGGCGACCGCTGGGGCAACTCCTTCGGCGGCAAGGTCAACGACTCGCGCTATGTGTGGCTGCCGCTGAACTTCCCCACCGCGACCACCCTCACCATGGACTGGTATCCGCAGCTCACCATCGACACCGAGGCGGGCACCGTGACCGGCTCCGGCGGTCCGTACACCCCGCTGAAGGCCCGGCACAGCGGCAAGTGCGCCGACATCCTCTCCGCCGCGCAGACCGACGGCACCGCGGCCGTGCAGTACACCTGCAACGGCGGCGGCAACCAGCTGTTCTGGTCCAGGAGCGCGGGTGGCGGCTACGTCCAGCTGGTCGCACGGCACAGCTCCCAGTGCCTGACCGTGGCCGGTGGCTCCACCGCCGACGGCGCGGCGGTCGTCCAGTCGGCCTGCGGCACGGGCGCGAACCAGCAGTGGCAGGTCACGGACACCGGCGGCGGCTACGCACGGCTCACCGCCCGCTCCAGCGGCAAGTGCCTGGACGTGGCCGACGAGTCGACGGCGGACAAGGCCGCGATCGTCCAGTGGAGCTGCACGGGCGGCACCAACCAGCAGTGGCAGCGCGGCTGAACCTCCGGTGGGCGAGGGGCTGTTGACATCCCCGGAGGTGCCGGTAGCTTCACGTGCGCACGATGTCGGACATTGTTCGTAATTTCGAACCTCCGTGAGGAGAGTCATGAACGAACCAGTCGACAGACGGCACTTCATCGCCACCACCGCCACCGGGGCCGCCGCCGTGGTGCTCAGCGCGGCCGCCGGTGGCACGGCGGCCGCGGCCACACCCGGCGGCGGACCGGCCGCGGCGTCGGACAAGCCCAAAGCGCTGACCAGCGTCCGGCCCTTCCCGCTCACCGCCGTGACCCTGCTCCCCGGCGCCTTCAAGGACAACCAGTCCCGCAACACCGCCTATCTGCGCTTCGTCGACATCGACCGGCTGCTGCACACCTTCCGCCTCAACGTCGGCATCGCCAGCAGCGCCCGGCCCTGCGGCGGCTGGGAGAGCCCGACCACCGAACTGCGCGGCCACAGCACCGGCCACCTGCTGTCCGGTCTCGCCCTGACCTACGCGAACACCGGCGACACGGCACTCCTCGACAAGAGCCGCAAGCTGGTCTCCGCGCTCGCCGCGTGCCAGGCGAAATCCCCGGCCGCCGGGTACGGGACGGGCTATCTGTCGGCGTTTCCGGAGAACTTCTTCGACCGGCTGGAGGCCGGAACCGGGGTATGGGCCCCGTACTACACCATCCACAAGGTCATGGCCGGGCTCGTCGACCAGTACCTGCTCGCGGGCAATGACCAGGCCCTGGAGACCGTGCTGCGCCAGGCCGCCTGGGTCGACACCCGCACCGCGAAGCTCAGCTACGACCAGATGCAGCGGGTGCTGGAGACCGAGTACGGCGGTATGAACGACGTCCTCGCCGATCTGCACACGATCACCGGCGACAGCCGGTGGCTGAAGGTCGCCGAGCGCTTCACCCACGCCCGCGTCTTCGACCCGCTCAGCCGCAACGAGGACCGGCTCGCCGGACTCCACGCCAACACCCAGATCCCCAAGATGGTCGGCGCCCTGCGGCTGTGGGAGCAGGGGCTGAACAGCCGCTACCGCACCATCGGCGAGAACTTCTGGAAGATCGTCACCGATCACCACACGTATGTCATCGGCGGCAACAGCAACGGCGAGGCCTTCCACGAGCCGGACGCCATCGCCGCCCAGCTCAGCGGCAGCTGCTGTGAGAACTGCAATTCGTACAACATGCTCAAGCTCACCCGGCTGATCCACTTCCACGCGCCCGAGCGCACCGACCTGCTCGACTACTACGAGCGCACTCTCTTCAACCAGATGCTCGGCGAACAGGACCCCGACTCGGCGCACGGCTTCAACATCTACTACACGGGCCTCGCCCCCGGCTCCTTCAAACAGCAGCCGTCCTTCATGGGACCCGACCCGAACCAGTACTCCACCGACTACGACAACTTCTCCTGCGACCACGGCAGCGGCATGGAGACCCACGCCAAGTTCGCCGACACCATCTACACCCGGGGCGACCGCAGCCTCCTGGTGAACCTCTTCATCCCCTCCGAGGTGCGCTGGCAGGAGAAGGGCATCACCTGGCGCCAGACCACCGGCTTCCCTGACCAGCAGACCACCACCCTCACCGTCGCCTCCGGCGCGGCCTCCCTGGAACTGCGGGTGCGCATCCCCTCGTGGGCGTCCGGCGCCCGCGCCAAGCTCAACGGCACCACCCTCCCCGACCAGCCGAAACCCGGCAGCTGGCTGATCATCGACCGGCAGTGGAAAACCGGCGACCGGGTCGAGGTCACCCTGCCGATGGCGCTGCGGCTCGACCCCACGCCCGACGACCCCGACATCCGGGCCGTGCTGTACGGGCCGGTCGTGCTGGCCGGGGCGTACGGCACCGTCACCGGCATGACCATGCCGCGCCTCAAGCAGGACTCCGTGGTGCAGCAGGCCACCAGCCCGATGCGCTTCACCGCCACCGCCGACGGGCAGAGCGTCACCCTGCTGCCGATCGCCCGCGTCCACCACCAGCGCTACAACGTGTACTGGCTGACCGGGACGCCGCCCACCCCGCCGCCCGCCTTCGCCGCCTGGTACCGCTTCGACGAGACCTCCGGCACCACGGCCGCCGACGCCACCGGCCGCGGCAAGACCGCCCGGCTCACCGGCGGCGCCACCTGGACGACGGGCAGGACCGGCGGCGCCGTCGCTTTGAGCGGCAGCAACGCGTACGTCACCCTCGCCGACGACCTCCTCGCGGGCGCCACCGCGTACACGGTCGCCACCTGGGTCCGGCTGGACGGCACCCCCGCCACCTGGACCCGGATCTTCGACATCGGCACCGGCGTCACCGCCAACATGTTCCTCGCCCCGGTCGCCGACTCCGGGAAACTGCGCTTCGCCATCACCGCGGGCGGAGGCGGCGCCGAGCAGCGCATCGAGGCCGATCCGCTGCCCACCGGCCAGTGGGTCCATGTCGCCGTCGCCTACGGCGGCGGCACCGCCGTCCTCTACGCCGGCGGGCGCGAGGTGGGCCGCAACAACCGCGTCACCGTCGAGCCCGTCCACTTCGGCAACCACATCCGCGCCGCCTACCTCGGCAAGTCGCAGTACCCCGACCCGTACCTCAGGGCCGCGTTCGACGACTTCCGCGTGTACGGCCGGACACTCAGCGCGAATGAGGTCGCCACGCTGGCCGAAAGCTGACAAGCTCGGGCGGGCGGGCCACGGTCCGCCCGCCCCCGAACCGACCGGCATGGACAAGGACGACGTACATGGCCCACCTCGCGGCGGAGAACCGCTACGACTCCATGCAGTACCAGCGCTGCGGGCGCAGCGGTGTGCTGCTGCCGAAGGTCTCGCTCGGCCTGTGGCACAACTTCGGCGACACCCACCCGCTCGAAACCCAGCGCGACGTCCTCCGCCGCGCCTTCGACCTCGGCGTCACCCACATCGACCTGGCCAACAACTACGGGCCACCGCCCGGCAGCGCCGAGAGCAACTTCGGTTCGGTCTTCGCCCAGGACTTCCGCCCCTACCGCGACGAGCTGTTCATCGCGAGCAAGGCCGGATACCTGATGTGGCCCGGGCCGTACGGCGAGTGGGGCTCGCGTAAGTACATGCTGTCCAGCCTCGACCAGTCGCTGACTCGCATGGGCCTGGACTACGTCGACGTGTTCTACTCCCACCGCTTCGACCCGGACACCCCGCTCGAAGAGACGATGGGCGCGCTCGACAGCGCGGTGCGACAGGGCAAGGCCCTCTACGCGGGGCTGTCGAACTACCCGCCGGAGGCCATCGCGGAGGCCGCCGCGATCCTGAAGGACCTGCGCACCCCGTACCTCATCAACCAGCATCCGTACTCGATGCTCCAGCGCGGGGTCGAGGGCGGGGTGCTGGAGGCCTCCGCCGAGGCCGGGGCCGGTGTCATCGCCTTCTCGCCGCTCGCCCAGGGCCAGCTCACCGACCGCTATCTGAACGGTGTGCCCGCCGACTCCCGCATGGCGCTCGGCCACTTCCTCAAGCGCGAGGCGCTCACCGAGGAGCGCCTCGCGCTGCTGCACGCCCTCAACAAGATCGCCCAGGGGCGCGGCCAGACGCTGGCCCAGCTGGCGCTGGCCTGGGTGCTGCGGGATCCGCGGGTGGTCTCCGTACTGATCGGCGCGAGCAGCGTCGCCCAGCTGGAGCAGAACATCGCGGTCCTGGACTCGCCCGGCTTCAGCGACGAAGAGCTGACCGAGATCGACCGTCTCTCCGCCGAGGCGGGCGTCGAGATCCCCTGACCGGCCCGGCCCCAGACCGGGCCCCTGCTCGCGCGCCGCGTCCCCGCTTCCGGCACTGACACCGGAAGCGGGGACGGGCGGGCCATCGCTCAGCGGCCGGTGAAGCGCGGAGCGCGCTTCTCACGGAACGCGGCCATCCCCTCCGATTGGTCCTCGGTGGCGAACAGCGCGTGGAAGGAGCGCCGTTCGAAGAGCATCCCCTCGCGCAGTCCCACCTCCAGCGCCCGGTCCACCGCCTCCCGCGCCGCCATGGCGGCCGGTTTGCCGTAGGAGGCGACGGTCGCGGCCACGGCCGCCGCCTCCGCCATCAGCCGGTCGTCGGGGACCACCCGGGAGACCAGCCCGGCGCGCTCGGCCTCCTGCGCGTCCATGGTGCGTCCGGTCAGGATCAGGTCCATCGCCTTCGCCTTTCCGACCAGTTTCGTCAGCCGCTGAGTGCCACCGATGCCTGGGATCACCCCCAGTTTGATCTCCGGCTGACCGAAGGTGGCCGATTCCGCGGCGAGAATGAGGTCGCACATCATCGCCAGCTCGCAGCCGCCGCCCAGCGCGTAGCCGGACACCGCCGCGATCTTGGGGGTGCGCAGCGCGGCGAAGGCGTCCCAGCCCGCGAAGTAGTCCTCGGTGAACATCTCGACGGAGGTCTTCGGCCCCATCTCCTTGATATCGGCGCCCGCCGCGAACGCCCGCTCCGAGCCGGTGATCACGAAGCAGCCGGTCCCGGGGTCGCGGTCCAGCGGCCGCAGCGCCTCGACCAGTTCGTCCAGCAGTCCGCTGCTGAGCGCGTTGAGCACCTCGGGGCGGTGCAGCGTCACGGTGACGACGCGCTCCTGCCGCTCGATCTTGATGAAGTTCACGGTGTCTCCCTCTCAGCGGGTCGGTCTACGAGTCCCAGATGGCGCCGTACGCGGGGATCCCCCGGCACTCCAGGCCATGGACCACCCGCCAGGTGAGCTTCTTGTTGGAGATGCAGATGACGGCCTCGGCCCCGAAGTCCGCGTACGCCTCGTAGGCGAGCCGGACCATGTCGGGCTTGCCGTGTTCGGAGGTGTCCCAGATGACCGCGTCGGGCTGGACGGCCAGGATCTCGTCCACCAGGTCGTCGCCGTACGTCGTACGGGGTGCGCGGGTCGCCCACACCAGCCGCGCCGGGACCTGCTGGGCCAGCAGATGGGGGAGGCAGGGCCCGATACCGCTGCCGGTGGCCACGTAGACGACCTTGTGGAACAGCGTCTCGATGTTGGCCACGCCCGCGGTGGTGATGCCCTTCACCCACACCCGGGACGGGGCGTCGTCGATGAACGTCCCGGTCCAGTCCCCGGCGCGGGAGATGGTGAGCCGGAACCCCGACTCACCGGGCGCGGGCACATTGGCGAACGAGTGCCATTCGCGCAGCGGGCTGCGGCTGATCGCCGTAGAGGACCCGGCGAACGGCGTCACCCCGTGGTTGAAGCGGGCGAGTGCCACATGGGTAGAGGGGCGTTCGACCGCCACCGCCACCCGGCGCAGCCGCAGCCACGGCAGCGCCACACTGAAGGTGATCACGGCCAGTACCCAGACGCCCGGCGCCGTCAGCAACCGCCCGGCGGCCGACCCGTCGCCCGGCGCGTCGAGTGTGGTCAGCACCGTCTGCGCCCAGAAGAGCACGAGCGCCGCCCAGCCGCCGAAGCGGTGGGTCTTCTCGAAGCGGTCGTGGAACCGCGCCCGGAAGGGCGGCAGCGCGGTGGCCGTGATCCCGAGCAGCAGGACGATCAGGGCGTACGAGACGGCGAGCGTCGCGGCCGGGGCGGAGTGACGGGTCAGCGAGCCCACCAGGGTGAGGAACCAGAGCGTGCCCGCGAGAGCCCCGCCGACATGCACCCCGCCGAAGTGGTAGACCTTCGCCAGCGTCCACCGGATCCTCAGCGGCCAGCTGGTGGGCGCCGCGGTGGCGATGCGGAAGAGCAGATTGATGACGTACTGCTGGCGGATGACGATCGCCACCGCGAAGTTGACGAGCGCCGCGTCGGAGAGCGTGCCGGGCGGCAGACCATCATTCGAACGGGACAGCAGGAAGGCCAGGTTGACCGCCAGGACCAGGGCGATCAGCCGGTTGTAGTGCATCAGGCGCGGATGCTTCAGCAGCCCGCGCACCCCCGGTGTCCGGGGCGGCAGCGGCCGCTCCGCGGTGCTCGGCGGCGCTTCGGCGCGGGGTGTGGTCACGACGCGGGGTGTGGTCACGACGCCACCTCACCGGCGGTGCGGCGCTCGGCGGCCAGCCGCAGCAGGGCCGACTTGTCGACCTTTCCGCGGCTGGTGAGCGGAAGCGCCGGGAGGGTGTGCACGGCCACCGGCACGCAGTAGTAGGGGAGGGCCAGGGCCACGGCCTGCCGCGCCGCCTCGGGGTCGACCCGCAGCGGCGCGGCGAAGGACACCAGACTGCGGTCGTCCAGCTTGAGCGTCACCGCGCGCACGCAGCCGGGGACCGCTTCGAGGACGGCCGACACCGAGTCCAGCTCGACCCGGAAGCCCCGCACCTTGACCTGGTCGTCGGTGCGGCCCAGATGTTCCAGCTCGCCGTCCGGCGTCCAGCGGCCCAGGTCCCGGGTACGGAACATCAGCCGTCCGCCACCGAGGAACGGGTCGGGCGCGTACCGTTCCGCGGTGAGGTGCGGATTGCGCAGATAGCCCGCCGACACGCAGTCCCCGCCCGCCCACATCTCACCGGTCTCGCCGATGGCACACGGGCGACGCTCGGCGTCCAGGACGTACACGGTGTTGTTCGGGGTCGGCCGTCCGATGGTCAGCCGCAGCGCCGCCGGGTCATGGCGCTGCATGGTGTTGACGATGGTGGTCTCGGTCGGTCCGCACGCGTTGTAGAACGTGCAGATCCGGGCCCAGCGGTCGGCGAGCGAGCGCGGACACGGCTCCCCGGCGACGGCCGCGACCTTGATCCGCCCGCACAGCTCCGGGTCGACCCCGCTGAGCACGGTCGGCGTCGCGATGACCACATCCACCCGGCGTACGGTCTCGGCGATGTCGGCGCCGCGGATGACGAGCGTGGCGCCGTGGCTCAGACACCCGAGGATCTCCCACGCGGCCATGTCGAACGCCACGTTGAGGATCTGCGACACGCGTGTCCCGGGCCGTATCCCCAGGTCACCGGGGGAGGTGAGCAGGAGGTTGCAGACATTGCGATGGGTGACGGTGACCCCGTTGGGCGCTCCCGTGGTGCCGGAGGTGAAGAGCACATAGCAGCCGTCGTCCGGTGTCACGGGCCGGTCGGGGACGAACGCGTGCCCGTCCGTCTCGCCGTCGAAGGGCTCGGCCATCGCGGTGTCGAGCGGGACGACGGTGTGGCCGGGCGGCGCGGGGACGCGGTCCGCGTAGCCCGACGTCGTCAGGATCACCCGGGTCGATGCCGTACGGATGACATGGCCGAGCTGGGCCGGGGGCGCCAGCCCCGCGTCCTGCGGCACATACGCCGCGCCCGCCTTCAGGGTGGCCAGCAGACCGACGAGCATGGGGAGGGAGCGCCGGACGAACAGCGCGACGTTGTCCCCGGGACGTACGCCCAGCCGTGCGAGCCGGGCCGCCAGCCGTCCGGCCTGCCGGTCCAGCTCCCCGTACGTGATCGTCTCGCCGAGATGCTCGGCCGCGACGGCGAGCGGGGCCGCGGCGGCGTGCCGTTCGATGGCCTGGTGGATCAGGGAGCAGGGCAGGGTGGCCACCGGCCCCTGGCCGAACCGCTGGAACAGCCGCCGGTCCGTGGCGGAGAGATGCCGGAGGGGATCGGCAGCCCGCTCCGATCGTGCGTGGTGAAGCATGGTGTGTATCCGCATATGTCGCCCACTCTCGTTCGACAAGTCGATCATTGTTCGACTGATGGGGCATGAAGGAGCCCGGTGCGGGGGGGGTGAAGGTGAGGTGCGGAGGTGGTGTCGCGGCGAGGAGATCAGGCCGCCGCCGACCGGGGCACATGCGTATCGTGTGGCACGTGGTCACCAGCCGTCTCGCTTGCTTGAGAGCTTAAGGACCCGTGCGGCGCGCTGGAAGACGGGCGACGGGCGCGAGTTGGCCAGGATCCCACTAGAGTGCGCCCAGGCAGAAAGGTATGCCTTGCGGCCTTGATGCCGAACCTGGTAATGGCCGAAGCGGGGCGGCGCCACCGAAACTGACAGTACGTCAGCACACTCACCGATGGCCGAGATCCGCCCCGGGCCGCCGTCCGGATAACATGAACGGCCCGCCCGCACCGCCCACGCATCGCCGCACGGAGACAGAGCCTTGGCCACACAACGGATCCCGGTCCTTCTCATCACGGGTTTCCTGGGTTCCGGAAAGACCACGATGCTCAACCATCTGATGCGCGACAGCGTGGACACCCGCATCGGGGTCATCGTCAACGACTTCGGCAGCATCAACATCGACGCCATGGCCGTCGCCGGACAGGTCGACTCGATGATCCCCATCGAGAACGGCTGTCTGTGCTGCGCCGCGGACGCCTCCGAAATGGACGAGATGCTGGACCGGCTCACCGATCCGGAGCTGCGCATCGATGTCATCGTGATCGAGGCGAGCGGCCTGGCCGAACCGCAGAGCATGATCCGTACACTGCTGTCCAGTGGCAATGAGCGCATCCGCTACGGGGGCCTGGTGGAGGTCGTGGACGCCGCCGAGTTCGCGAGCACCCGCGACCGCCACCCCGAGCTGGACCGCCATGTGCGCGACGCCGACCTGATCGTCGTCAACAAGACCGACCGGGTGGGGGAGGGCGAGCGGAGGCGCGTCCTGGACACCGTCGCCGAGATCGCCCCGGGGCTGCCCGTCCTCACCGCCGAACACGGCCGCGTCGACCCCGGCCTCCTCTTCGACCACGAGCCCCGGGAGACGCCCGAGGAGCGCTTCCGGCAGCTCTCGTTCGCCGATGTGTGCAACGGCGCCGAGGAGCACGACGACCACAGCCGCCATCTGCACGCCGCGTACGAGAGCGTCGAATTCGCCTCGGCCGAGCCGCTGGACCCGCGCCGCTTCATGGCATTCCTCGACGCCCGGCCCGCGGGCCTCTACCGCCTCAAGGGCTTCGTCCACTTCGCCGGTGCCGACCCGCGGCGGAAATACGGGCTGCACGCCGTCGGCGCGTACCTCCGCTTCCAGCCGGTGCCCTGGGAGCGCGGGGAGCCCCGCGCCACTCAGCTGGTGCTGATCGGCACCGGCATCGACGCCGACACCCTCACCAAGCGGCTGACCGACTGCGTCGCGACCCATCCGGAAGAAGTCGACGAGCGGCACATGATGGGCGTCCTGCGCTACGTGGACGACGCGGACTAGCGGGGCGGCGTCACGAGGTGCCGAAATCGGGCAGGGTGACCGTCCCGTCCTCGGCGAGCGGGAACCCGGGGTTGTAGGCGATCTCCCAGGCGTGACCGTCCGGGTCGGTGAAGGCGCTGGAGTAGAAGCCGATGGCGTTGACGGCCGCGGGCTTGGTGACCGTCCCACCGGCCCGCTCCGCCGTCGCGAGCAGGGCGTCGACCTCCGCCTCGGACCGTACGTTGTGCGCCAGGGCGATCCCGCCGAACCCGGCGGCGGGCCCGGGCTCCAGCCCGCAGTCCCGCGCGAGCTTGTCCCGGTCCCACAGCACCACCCCCACCCCGCCCGCCTGGAAGAACACGGTCTCCTCGACTTCCTGCCCCCGCCAGCCCAGGGCCTCGTAGAAAGCCTTGGACCGGGCGAGGTCGGACACGCCCAGCGTGACCAGCGTGATGCGCTGTTCCATGCGATATCTCCTTCGCTTTCCGGACGGAGATGGTACGCGCCCGGACGGAGCGCGAGAAAGCCGAAGCCCTGGGGCCTGTGGGTACCGTAAGGGGACACCGAAGTGCTTTCGGGAAACCACCACAGCCTTTTCCGGCGGCCATTGCCGGTGCACCTCGCCATGCCCTGTACTTCTCGATGTGACGCGGCGCGCTGAACGTTCCTGACCATCAATCCTGTCGTGAGTGGCAAACCCCTGTACAGGAAGGTGTAAATGGCTATGAGCGGTGCCTACTTAGGCGGCCTCAAGGAGTCGCTGACCGGAAATCCCGAAGCCCGGCTGGTCTTTCTGTGCAATTTCGAGGTCGAGCACACGTGGGCGCGCGATTACATCGGACTGCCGCTGCCGAGACTGGCATCGGCTCCCACCACCGTGCAGCGCATGGAGGAACTCGGCGCCCTGCTGGCCGGGAGCGGCGATGTGATCTGCCTGGGCGATCCGCTCGACCCCGGCTTCACGCAGTACGCCACTGACCTCGGCTTCCAGCTGCCGACCGAACTCGTCGTCCCACGGGGCGAACCCGGCGCCAGTACCGGCGAACGCGTCCTGGCCTCGCCCGAGACGCTGCGGCGCCTGGCCGACCTGGCCGACGGCCGCACCTATCTGATGCCGATGGGCACCTCCGCCACCGAGCAGAAGATCTCCGAGGCGACCGGCCTGCCGCTGGCCGTCCCGGACAGCGACACGATGGAGCGGGTCAACGGAAAGATCTACGGACGGCGCCTGGTCGACGAACTCGGCATCCGCCCGGTGCCCGGCGAGTGCTGCGAAACCGTGGACGAGCTGACGGCGGCAGTCCGGCGCGGCCTCGATGAGGGCGTGCCGCTGATCGTCAAGGAGTCGTACGGGGTCTCCGGCAAGGGACTCATCGTGCTGGACACGCCCGCCAAGGCCGAGCGTCTGCTGCGGATGGTCGACAAGCGGGCGGCCCGTACCGGTTCCCGCGCCATCCACGTGGTGGTCGAGAGGTTCCTGTCCAAGCGGTGCGATCTGAACTACCAGTTCACCATCGACCGTGTGGGAGGGGTCCACTTCGACTTCGTCAAGGAGGCGCAGACCTCGGGGGGTGTGCACCTCGGCCACGTGATGCCGACCCGCCTGGGCGCGGCCCAGCTGGCGGAGCTGGAGGACACGGCGGGCCGGGTCGGGAAGCGGCTGTACGAGGACGGACTGTTCGGCGTGGTCGGGGTGGACGCCATCCTCGGCACGGACGACACGCTCTACCCCGTGCTGGAGATCAACGCCCGGTTGAACATGTCCAGTTACCAGGGGCCGGTCACCGAGCGGTTTCTCTCCTCCGGTGCCGCGCTGGCCAAGCACTACGCGCTGGACCTCGAGGGCCCGGTCCGGTTCCACGAGATGGCGTCGGCCCTCGGCCCGCTGGCACCGAGCGGACCGGGCGGCACCGGTGCCGTCATCACCTGCTTCGGCACGGTCAACGCCGAGGCCCACCGGCGGCCCCCGTTCGAAGGCCGCCTCTACACCCTGCTGTTCGCCCGGGACCGCGATGCCCTGACCGCCCTCGACGCCGAGGTGCGCGAAGCGCTCGGCACCGTGCCGACCATAGAGGAGATCCGGTGAACGCGATGGAGTTTGAGATTCAGGGCGTGCCGGTATCAGAGCTGGCCCGCGAGTACGGCACCCCCCTGTACGTCTACGACACCGACGTTCTGCGCACCAACTACCAGCGGCTGCGCGAGAACCTGCACCCGGCGGTCGATGTCTTCTTCTCCCTCAAGGCGAACCCGAACATCAGCGTCTGCTCCTACCTCGGCTCGCTCGGGGCCGGTGCCGAGGTGTCCTCGCTGACGGAGCTGATCACGGCGCAGCGCGCCGGTGTCGCCCCCGCGAACATCATCTTCCTCGGCCCGGGCAAGACCACCACGGAACTGCGCGCCTGCCTCGAGGCCGGTCTGCACGCCGTCGTCTGCGAGTCGCTGGAGGAGCTGCGGGCGCTCGACGCCCTGGCGGTCGAGGCCGGTCTGACCGACGTACCGGTGCTGCTGCGGATGAATCCCGACTTCCAGACCAAGGGAGGCGGGCTCTCGATGGGCGGCAAGCCCCGGCAGTTCGGGGTGGACCTGGCGGCGCTGCGGGAGTCGGCCGCGAGCCTGGTCCGGGCCCTCCGGTCGGTGCGGGTGATCGGAATCCACGCGTACATGGGGACCCGCATCCTCGACTACTCCGACGTCGTCAACAACACCACCAACATCCTCTCCATCGCCGAGACCCTGTGCGAGGAGCTGGGCGTCCCGCTGCGGACCGTGGACTTCGGCGGCGGCCTGGGCGTGCCGTATTTCGACAACGAGAAGGAGCTGGATCTCAACGCCCTGCACGGCGAGGTCAACGCGGTCATCGAGCAGTTCGTCGAGCGCCACCCGCAGACCCGGCTGATCATGGAGCTGGGCCGCTATCTCACCGCCGTGGCCGGTACCTACGTGGTGCGTGTGCTCTACGTCAAGGAGTCGATGGGGGAGCGCTTCGCGATCGCCGACGGCGGCACCAACCACCACATGGCCGCGGTCGGCGTGGGCAGCTTCGTCAAACGCAACTTCCCCATCCGGTCATTGAGCCGCTACCACGACCCGGCGACCTCCCCCATCACGGTCACCGGACCGCTGTGCACCCCCAACGACGTGATCGGCAAGCGAGTGGCGCTGCCCCCGGTCTCGCCCGGCGACCTGCTGGGAGTCGAGCGGTCGGGCGCGTACGGGCCGACCGCCTCGCCGGTGCTCTTCCTGAGCCACGGCTATCCGGCCGAGGTCCTCGTCCACGAGGGGACGCCGCACCTCATCGCCCGCCGTGACACCCCCGAGGACCTGCTGAACCGGCAGCACCTGGTCCGTTTCTAGCCGCACCCCCTCTGAACACTCCTCTGACCCGAACGGAGTTCCCATGGACCGCGTCGAACTCGTCCACCAGATCGAGTCCGCGCTGAGCGAGGCCCTTGAACGGCCCGTCGACAGCCTGACCGAGGACGTCCGGCTCTTCGACGACATGCACCTCGACTCCACCTCCGTGCTCGAAGTCCTCATGACGCTGGAGGACTCGGTCGGGGTGGAGGTCGACCCCGAGCAGCTGGAGATGACGGACTTCGCCACCGTCGGCAGCTTCACCGACTACCTGCTCCGGCAGCTGCCTGCCACGGCGGACCAGGCCTGATGGCCGGCAGCACACTGGCGGTACGGCACGGGGCGGCGGTCCTCGCCCCGCCCCGTACCGTGCGCCCCGAGTTCTCGATCATGGCGGAGTACGACCGCGACCTCCTCGCGTCCTTCGGCCAGAGCCCGGATCCGGCGGCGGCCGGGGACCGGCCGGTGGTCACCCATGTCGATCTGGTCCGGCGGCTGCTCGACGGCGATCCGCTCGGATCCGTGGAGCCGGACCTCGTGATGGTCGCCTACGCGCTGCCCGATGTGCACCCCTTCACCACCAGCTCCACCCAGCTGAACCGGGCGTTCGGCGACCGCGCGGCGAGCTTCGCACTCGCCGAGCAGGGACTGGCGGCGCCCTTCTCGGCGCTGCGCATCGCCGCCGCGTACAGCCGACTCGGCCACTGCGACCAAGCCGTGCTCGCGGTGCTGGAGCAGACCACCCTGCCCAACCACGACCCGCTGGTGCACAGCGCGGATCTGGTCGACTCCGGCGTGCTGCTGCTGTTGCAGTCCGGCGGTGAGGGACCGGGGCTGGACGTGCATGACGTGTGGGTCCAGCGCGGACCGGATGACTGCGCCCGGCGGCTCGCCGCCCTCACCGCATCGGCCCGGTCCGGCACCTCGCTGCTCGTCGAGGGTCCTCGCAGCGGGCACGACATCCCGGCGGACGGCATGGAGGTCCACCGGCACGCCGAACGGACCTACTGCACCAGCGTCTGGATGGCGCTCGCCCAGAACCCCCAGTGGGCCGGGCAGTACGCCACGGTCGTCCTCCACGACACCGACCCGCGCTCGGGGACCTGCTCGGCGGCGATCCTGCGTACCGCCGCGCACCCGGAGTCCTCGCCGTGAGCCGGACCCCGAGGGGGGCTGGTCCCGGGACCGGGCCCCCCTTCGTCGGGGTCGACCTGCTCCGCATCGGCGAACTCGACCGGCTGGTGCGGCGCGGGTGGTTCCGGCACCTGCTGTACTCGGCCCCGGAGCGCCGGGAGGCCGGGACGCTGGGCCCCGGCCGATACCGGGAGTTCCTGGCGGGCCGATTCGCCGCCAAGGAAGCGGTGCTCAAAGTGCTGGGCGTCGGACTGCTGGCCGGTGTCCCGGCCTGGCAGATCGACATCGGCCGGACCGAGCGCGGCGCACCTCGGGTGCGACTGACCGGCGCTGCCGCGCGCCGCGCCGCCGACATCGGCCTGGACCGGATCTCTCTGTCGATCTCGCACAAGGAAGACCTGGTCATCGCCATCGCGGTGGGCTGGCCGACGGCTCTGCCGGTCCAGACGAAGAGGAGGGCACCCGGTGCCGACTGATCCGACCGACCCGTCCACGGTGATGCTGCGGGTGCGCATCGGAGCCGAGGAGGCGCACTACGGCGGCGACCTCGTGGACGGAGCCCGGATGCTCCGCCTCTTCGGCGACGTCGTCACCGAGATCGCCATCCGCAGCGCCGGAGACGAGGGCCTGCTGTCCCACTACTCCGAGGTGACCTTCACCGCTCCCGTCCACGCCGGTGACTTCATCGAGGTGACCGGGCGGCTGATCAAGGAAAGCCGACTGCGCCGAACCGTCGAGCTGGAGGCCCGCAAGGTCATCGAGGCCCGCTACGAGGAGGGCCACAGCACCGCCGGGGTCCTCGACGAGCCGGTGGTCGTCTGCCGTGCGGTGGGGGTTGTGGTGGTGCCGGTGCACAAGGCACGCCGACGCCCGCTGACGGTCTGAGCCCCACCACGCGGCTCAGGAATACGCAGCTTCAGGAAGTACGGACACGAACAGGAGGACAACGGCGTGACCTTCTCGACCGCCTACACGCCCCGGCCGGGCGATGGCCCGCAGCGGTCCCTGGACGACCAGCCGACCACCCTGGAGGCGTGGGGGGCCTACGTACCGTCCCGCTCGGTCTCCCTGGAGGAGGCCGGCGCCCCCCTGGGGCTGACGCGGGCTCAGATGAAAGTGCTGCGGCGCGTCTACGGCGTCCGCGACATGCGGCTGGACCCCGAACAGTCCCTCTTCGACCTCATCCTGCCCGCCGCCCGCGCGGCGCTGAAGGAGGTGACCGACCCGAGCACGGTGAAGTACCTGCTGTACGGACACGCCACCCAGGAGGTCACCCCCTCCACCATGGACGCCGCCGACATCCTGCGCACCTCGCTCGGACTCCATGACGCCCAGGCCTTCGGGCTCACCCAGCAGAACTGCGCGATCGGGCTCGCCGCCATCGACATGGCGGGCGCCCTGCTGGCGATGGACGGTGACCCGGCGGCGCGTGCCCTGGTCGTCACCGGCGAGAAACCCTTCGCCAAGCTGAACCAGGACTACCACTCCCTCGGTTCCGTGATGGGCGAGGCCGCCAGCGCCTGCCTGGTCGCCCGCGGCGGGCTGGGGGACCGGGTGCGCTCCTATGTCACCCGCACCCGCGGCGAGTTCGCCGACGGCATCCTGATGGACCAGGAAACCCGGGAGAGGGCCAACAACGCACACGACCCGGAGGTCTCGGACGTCATCCGCGAGGCGGTCGCCAAGGCCGGGCTCCACCTCGACGACATCCACCGGTTCGTGCACTACAACTCGCTGATGGTCGAGGTCTCCACCGAACTCGGCGTGGACCGGAGCCGGTTCTTCACCGACAACCTGCCGAAGTACAGCCACTGCTACGCCTCGGATGTCCTGGTCAACTACACGACGATGCGGGACACCGGACAGCTGGAGCCCGGTCGGCACTACCTGTTCACCGCCACTGGCCTGGGCGCCACGTACTCGGCCATGGTCGTCACCCACGCGCCCGAAGGGGACTCCTGACACCGTGCGGAACCTCGAAAAGATCCCCGAACCACCCCGCAGCAGACTCCGGGCCGGAGCGGGTTCCCTTCACTGGGCCTGGATCGTGGCCGGTGTCTCGTTCCTGGTCCTGATCGGCACGTCCGGCTTCCGTTCGCTGCCCTCGGTGGTCATGACCCCGATCCACGAGGAGATGGGCTGGTCCTACGGCACGATCTCCTTCGCGATCTCGCTGAATCTGGTGATCGTCGGCCTGGCGGCACCGTACGCGGCGGCGCTGATGGAACGCCTCAGCATCCGCAGTGTGCTCTCCGGCGCGCTGGTGCTGATCGCGCTCGGCACCGGACTGCCCGCGTGGATGTCGGCGCCGTGGCAACTGGTGCTGTTGTGGGGCCTGCTGGTGGGGGCCGGTTGCGGCGCGATTTCCCTGGCTTTCGTCGCCACCCTCACCGAGCGGTGGTTCGTCAAGCACCGTGGCATCGTCTCCGGTGTCCTCACCGCCGGCAGCACCGCCGGTCAGCTGGTCTTCCTGCCGCTGCTGGGCGGGCTGAGCGACAACTCGAGCTGGCGCACGGCGTCGATCGTGGTGGCCCTGGGTTCCCTGGTCGCGGTGCCCTTCGTCGTTCTCCTCCTCCGGGACCACCCACGGGACAAGGGCCTGACCGCGTACGGAGCCGACGAGGCGCCGAAGGAGGAAACGGACGCGGAACCGGAGGCTCCGAAGGCTGAGGCGGCCACGGTCGGCGCGTTCGGGGTGCTGCGGCAGGCGGCCCGTACGCAGGACTTCTGGCTGCTGGCCGGTACCTTCGGCATCTGCGGCGTCACGACGTCCGGCTTCATACAGACCGACTTCATCCCGGCCGCGCACGACCACGGGATGACCACGACGGCCGCCGCCGGGCTGCTCGGCATCGCCGGGGTCTTCGACATCGTCGGGACCACCCTGTCGGGCTGGCTGACGGACCGGTTCGACTCGCGCTACCTGCTCCTCGTGTACTACACCTTGCGAGGGCTGTCCCTGCTGATGCTCCCCTGGCTGTTCTCCGACACGGTGACGACCGGCATGCTGATCTTCACCATCTTCTACGGCATGGACTGGATCGCCACCGTGCCGCCGACCATCCGGCTGTGCCAGGACGCCTTCGGCTCGTCGGCCGGTGTGGTCTTCGGCTGGCTGTGGACCGCGCACCAGCTCGGCGGGGCGCTCGCGACCGCCGTGGGCGGGCTGATCCGTGACAACTTCGGCAGCTACACGCTCGTCTGGTTCACGGGCGCCGCGGTGTGCCTGGCCGCGGGGGCGATGTCCCTGGCGATCCGTCCGGCCAACCCCCTCGCGCGGAGCGGGGTTCGGCTGTGATGGCCGGGCCCGAAGCTTCCGACCGGGCGGCGCGGACGGGGACGCGGACGCGGACGCGCCGATGGTTACGGCTGGGCTGGATCCTCCTCGTCGTCCTGGCCCTGCCCGCCACCTCGGCCGCCGCGCTGCCCATCCGGGCCTCGGCCCCACCGGCGCCTTCCACCGCCTCGTGTTCCGGGGAAGCAGCGGAGGACGGCTGGGCGCCGTCGTCGACCGCCATCGACGCGCAGGACAGCTACCACGCCTTCGTGGCGAACGGCTACCTCGGGCAGCGCGTCCCGCCCAACGGCACCGGGTACTGGGCCGGTGAGCAGAAGACCGGCTGGCCGCTGTACACGCCGCGCTACGACGGCTCGTACGTCTCGGGCCTGTACGCCCACAACCCGGCGACCACGGACGACCGGCAGGTCATCGCCGCCCTTCCCACCTGGACCGGGCTGACCGTCGGCGTCGGTGCCGACGTCTTCACCTCGGCGACCCCGGCCGACCGGATCTCCCGCTACCGGCAGACCGTTCTCCTGCGGTGCGGCCTGGTCCGCACCTCGCTGACCTGGACCACGGCCGACGGACGCGCCACCGACCTGGTCTACGAGGTGTTCGCCGCCCGCGACCGGGAGCACACGGCCGCGGTACGGGTGCGGATGACCCCGCACTGGAGCGGTGACGCCACCGTCACCGACCTCATCGACGGCCGCGGTGCCCGGAGACTGTCGGCGACCGGCGGCGGGCGCGAGCCCGGCCGCACCATGACCGTGGGATTCCGCGCCGACGGCACCGGGACCCGGGGCGCCATCGCCTCCACCCTCACCACCGGCCCCACCGTCCGCGTGCGCGACACCCGCCCGGCCGAGGAGAACCGGAGTCTGACGAACCGGCAGTCCGTCAACTTCCCGGTTCGCGGCGCGCACACGTACACGTTCACCAAGTACGTCGGCGTCGACACCGCCCTGACCGCCGACGCGCCACGTCAGGCGGCGGTGGCGGCTTCCCGGAAGGCGGCGGAGCGGGGCTGGCCGGACCTGTTCGCCAGCCACAGTGCTGCCTGGGCCGCGCTGTGGCGCGGCGGCATCGAGGTCGCGGGAGCGCCCGACCTCCAGGCCTGGATCCGCTCCTCGGAGTACGGGATGCTGTCCAACGTCCGCGCCGGCTCCGGCAACAGCGTCGCGCCGACCGGGCTGACCAGCGACAACTACGCGGGCCAGGTGTTCTGGGACGCCGACACCTGGATGTTCCCCGCGCTGCTCGCGAACCAGCCGCAGCTGGCCAGATCCATCGTGGACTACCGCTACCGCACCCGTACGGCCGCTCGCGCCAATGCCGAGCGGTACGGCTACTCCGGTCTGTTCTACTCGTGGACCAGCGGTGGCCAGGGCGACCTCGAAGAGTGTCACAGCTGGGGCCCGCCGCCGCACTGCCTCATGCAGATCCACCTCCAGAGCGATATCGCCCTGGCCGTCTGGCAGTACTACCAGGCGACCGGCGACCGCGACTGGCTGCGGAAACGTGGATGGCCCGTACTGGAGGGCATCGCCGAGTTCTGGACCGGACGGGTCACCGGAAACACCGACGGCAGCTACTCGATCGAGAACGTGGCCGGCCCCGACGAGTACAGCAACGGCGTCACGGACGGGGCGTTCACCAACGCCGGGGCGGCCACGGCACTGCGCGACGCGACCCGAGCCGCGCGGGTGCTCGGACACGACCCGCCCGCCGACTGGACGCGGATCGCCGACCGGCTGCGCATCCCGTACGACGGCGACCGGCAGGTGTTCGAGCAGTACGCGGGCTACGACGGCTCGAAGATCAAGCAGGCGGACACCGTCATGCTGATGTACCCGCTGCGGTGGCCCATGACCCGCGAGCAGGCGTCCCGCACCCTGGACTACTACGCGGTACGCACCGACCCGGAAGGCCCCGCGATGACGGACGCGATCCACGCGATCGACGCCGCGGCCATCGGCGAGCCGGGCTGCTCGACGTACACCTATCTGATGCGCTCGATCGAGCCGTTCGTCCGTGGGCCGTTCCATCAGTTCTCCGAGGCGCGCGGCGCCAAGGCCGGAGCGGACGACCCGCTGGCGGGCGCGCCCGCGCACAACTTCCTCACCGGGGCGGGGGGCTTCCTCCAGGCGTTCACCTACGGCCTGGCCGGACTGCGGTGGGAGGAGGACCGCGTACGACTGGACCCGGTGCTTCCACCGCAGCTGGGGGACGGGGTGCGGCTGAAGGGGCTGCACTGGCGGGGCCGTACGTTCGATGTCGCCGTCGGACCCCACCGCACGACCGTCCGGCTGACCGGTGGCAGCCCGTTCGAGGTCGAGACCGCCGAGGGCACCCGCACGGTCACCACGGCGGCCCCGGCCGTGCTGGAGACCCGGCGCCCGGACCTCGCGGCCACGGCCAACGTCGCCCGGTGCGCGACGGCGACGGCCACCTCCGGGCAGCCGGGCATGGACGCCCGGGCGGCGGTGGACGGCAGCACCGCCACGGCCTGGGTCCCGGCCCAGGCGACCGGCAGCCTCACCGTCGACCTGGGACGCGCACGCCGGGTGACCGGCATCTCGCCGGAATGGACATCCACCGCTCCCGCCTCGTCCACCGTGGAGGTCTCGGTCGACGGCCGGCAGTGGAGGCCGGTGGAGAACGCCTCTTCCGGCGCGCTCCGGCACCCCGCGCACGTCCGCTACGTACGGCTCACGCTCGAAGCGGACAGCAGCGGGGACCCTCCCGGCCTCGCGGAGCTGACGGTGCGCCAGGGGCCCGCGAGC
>NZ_JBHWJI010000024.1:0-126217 GCF_042731515.1 Streptomyces sp. NPDC059850 | reverse complement strand
CACAGGTATCGCTTCTCTCCTACGCCGTCTCACGGGTGCGCCATTCCTCGGCTCGGAGATGTGTATAATATACATGGTCAGCCGTTGGTACGGGCGCGGGCGGCCGCTTCGGTGAGGACGGCGGCCACCTCGTCGGGGTGGGACAGGTGGGGTGAGTGGCCGGAGGGGACGCGGGCGCTGTGGGCGGCCTGCGCGGCCAGGGCGGGGTCGACACCGCTGAAGATGGACTCCTCCGCGTCGCCTGCCTTGACGGCCAGGCCGTCGGGCGAGTGGGTCCAGGTGGGCGGGAAGCCGCCGCCCATCCACTCCATCATCGAGGTGCCGGGGTCCAGCGCGAACGCGGCGATGTGGACGACGGCGCCACCGGCTCGTCGGTGTGCGCGAGAAGCCGTCTGGCCTCCAGTACGACGCGCTCGTCGATGACGTGTTTGACGGACTGCCCCGTCGCGGCCGTACAGGCCCGGCTGAGGGTCTTGACGGTGTAGCCGAGGCGGTCGGCGTAGTCGGCCGCGCGGCGGGTGGTGGCGAAGGAGCGTTCCAGCTCCGCGCGGAACCGGGCGTACACCTCCCCACCGGCGCGCGAGTCCCCGTCCCCGTCATGGTGTGGCAGCCGGTCGAGGTGCAACAGGACGGCGTGGTCGGCGCTCGTGCCGAGCTGTCGGCACACCGGGCCGTACCACGGGTCGAGCAGGCGGTCGGCACCGCTGAAGAGGGGCAGGAAGGACGGGGTGAACAGCAGGTGCGTGCCGTTGGTGGTGCCCGGCCGGACATAGCGCTGCACCTGGCCCGGGCGCACCCACAGGAGCGTGCCCGGACAGCGTGCTCAGGTCGATGATCTCGAAGCCGGGCACCCGCTGACGCGGCGGATGGAAACCCAGCCGGGGAATGGGGCCGTCCTGTGGACTACCCGTGGCACCCGGCTTTCCGACCCGCATCACCATCTCCACACGCCCTCTGACCACCGTGGCTGCTCCGCAGCCCATCCCCGGGCGTACTCATTCCGCGGTGTCCAGTTCGGCGCCCGCGTCGGCGGTGAGTACGCCCTGTAGTTCGGTGATCTGGCCGACCAGGCGCAGGACGTCGGCTCTGCCCTCAAGGGTGATCAGCACCTCGACGATGTCCGTTTCACCCGGTCTGGCCTCCTCCCCTTCCGCGCGGACGCTGCGGGTCAGCCGGTCCCGGCCCTTCCAGGGCGCCCGGTTCACCCGTACCCGCAGCACCCGGAAACCGGCGGCCGTGCACAACTCCAGGACGCGGGGCAGCAGTCCGCCGCCGACCCGGTAGGACAGCTGCAGCTCCCGCTGCTCGGCCGACAGGATCGCGGGCATATGGCGGGTGACCAGCGGATAGCCGCGCGCCACCAGGAAGTGGACCGCGGTGGCGGCGGTGGCCAGCAGGGGCAGGCCGCCGCCGCAGGCCATGCCGACCGCGCAGGTCAGCCAGATAGTCGCGGCGGTGGTCAGACCGCGGACCGCGTCCCGCCGGACGAAGATCAGGCCGCCGCCGATGAAGCCGATGCCCGAGACCATCTGCGCGGCCACCCGCGAGGGGTCCAGGTCGACGTGTTCGCGGCTCAGCACATCGCCGAAGCCGTACTGGGACACCTGCATGAACAGCGCGCTGCCCACGCCCACCAGGGTGTGGGTGCGCAGCCCGGCGCTCTTCTGCAGTACGGCCCGCTCCAGGCCGATCAGGGTGGACAGGAGTAGTGCCAGACCGAGCGCGGCGAACTGCCGCGCTCCCTGGTCGGCGAAGTCCCACATCGGAGCGGCGATCATGCGACCACTTCCCTCGGTTGCCCGGCCCCTCTCCTCCCCCAGAGCTACCCGGGGGCCGTCGCGCCACTCTGGCCGCGGCACGGCACAGGAAGCTGTCGCCGCCGGGTGCACGGCGCTGTTCGCACGGGGTGTGCGCCGGTGACTCACACACAATCCCCACACACGCTCCCGCACCCCTTGGTGATGCGATTGACTCGGAGCGTGAACAGTGCAGCACGGACGTACATCCGGAAGGGGAGCAAACCCGTGACCACCGAGCCCGAGCAGACCGCGTTAGCCGTGGAGCTCGCGGAACTCCGCCGGAGCGTCGAAGTGGGCTTCGCCCGCGTCGACGGCCGGCTCATCCTGCACGACCACCGCGGAGAGCAGTCGGAGGAGGAGCTGAACCAACTGGGCGGGCGCGTGCGCACCTTGGAGCACGGACGCTGGCCGCTGCCCTCCATCGCCGCTCTGACGGGGGTATCCGCGCTGGCGCTGACGGTGTGGCAGGCGGCGGGGCGCTAGTCGCGTTCGTACGAGCGCCCCGACGCCTGCCGTGGCCCGCGCGGTGGGGTTCAGCCCAGGCGGATGTGGTGGAGCAGCAGCAGGGCAGCCGCCATGTTCGCCGCGGGCACCTCACCGCGCGCGACCAGGTCGGGCACCAGCTTGAGCGGAACCCATTCGCGGCGGTCCGACTCGAAGTCGTCCTCCGGGGGGCCGACGTACTCGGCGTCCTCGGCCCAGTAGATGTGGTGCCGGGCGTCGGTGAGCCCGTTGGACGGCTCTACGGAGAGCAGATGGCGCAGCGGGCCGGGGCGCCAGCCCGTCTCCTCCTCCATCTCGCGCGCCGCCGCGCCCTCGATGTCCTCACCGTCCTCGACGACGCCCGCGGCCAGTTCCCAGCCCCAGGCGTCGGTGATGAAACGGTGCCGCCACAGCAGCAGTACTTCGTTCGCCTCGTTCACGACCGTCGCCACGGCCACCGGACGCAGCCGGATCAGATAGTGGTCCAGATGACGGCCGTCGGGGAGTCTGACGTCAGCGAGGTTGACCCGGAACCATCGGTTCTCGTACACGGTCTGCTCCGTGAGATTCTTCCATCGCACTGGTAGGCCACCTTCCGTCGGAGAGATGGCAATCCTCGGCCACCCGCTGACGAGGGCGCGGCCCCTATTCGGGCCGCGGTGGCGGCCACGGTCAGAACGGAACGCGCAGGGCCCCGTCGATGAGTTCCGCGGCCTCGGACGTCGCGGCGCAGTCGCTGGAAGCCAGGTGCTCGCGTACCGCGCGGAGCCGGTCGCGTAACCGCTGGGATTCCATCCCACGGGCCCGTTCGGTCATCTCGACGGCCGTGGCGCCCGCCCGGTCCGCGTCTCCCTGGCGCAGTTCGATGTGGGTGAGCATGGCGAGCCGGTGCACCCGCCCCCGGTCGTGGGCGGGTGTGCCGACCGCGGCGGTGGCGTGTTCCCGGGCGGCGCCGAGGTCGCCGAGGCTCAGCAGGGCCTCCGCGACCTGGATGTTGACCAGGCCCGGCTGCACATAGCCGGTCTCGTCCGGCTCCTGGCCGGGTCTGATGCGGTCGGCCGCGGTCTCGGCGCGGCGGATGCAGGCCAGGGCGCTGTGGCCGTCGCCGAGCCGTGCGTACGACTTGGCCTGCATCGCGTACAGGTCGGCGGCCAGCGCCGGGGTGATCTGGGAACCGGCGGCGCGCAGGGCCGATTCGGCGAACGCGACGGCCTGCCGGTACTCCTTCATGAACAGGGACTGGGTGACGAGCAGCGCTATCACGTACGCGCCGAGCCCCCGGTCCCCGCTGGCCTTGGCGAGCCGCAGCGCCTGGTGGAAGTAGCGCTGGGCGAGGCCGTGGGCGTTGGAGTCGTACGCGCAGATCCCGGCGATGGCGACGAGTCCGCCGGTCGCCCGGTGCAGCTGGCGGCCCATGTCGTCGGCGTAGGCGCCGCGCAGCAGGGGCGCGGTCTCGGAGTTGAGGAAGCCGACGACGCGGGTTCTGGTCGCGATGCCGCCCGCCTTGCGGTACATCTGCTCGTAGTGGGCGCGGGCGGCGCGCAGCATCTCGACGTCGGTCATGGACACGCGCGTGAGGCCGTGGCGGGAGACGTCGGAGTCCTCGGGCGGGTTCTCCCATTCCCACACCGGGATCACGGCGGGCGTGCCGGTGACCGCGGCGGCTCCTATGACGTGCGGGCGCTGCTGTTCGTCGGAGCGCCACAGCGCGGTGGCGCGCTCGACGAAACCGGAGAGCGAGGTGGCGGGGGCGCGCGGGGTGCCGGGGGTGCCGAGGCCGATGTCGTCCAGGGTGAGGGCGCGGTGCAGCCGCTCGCCGAGCACCTCGCAGATGAGGTCCGGCACTTGGCCGCGCGGCCGCTGCCCCTTCAGCCAGCGGGCCACCGCGGTGTGTTCGTACCGCAGCTTCATGCCCCTGGCCCGGCCCGCCTCGTTGATGTGCGCGGCCAGCCCGGCGTGGGAGATTCCGGCCTCGTCGAGTACGGAATCGAGCAGTGTGTTGGGCTCCATGTCGCCCTCCCCGGTGGACTCTGCGCCTATGAGCGTAGTGAAGTCCCTTTCACACGGGGTGTGAAGCTCGCGGGCAGCGGGCAGCGGTCGTTGCGCAGCGCCACCAGGGCGATGTCGTCGGCGAGCCGCCCGCCGGTATGCCGCAGCACCGCCGCCCGCACCGCCGCCACGACCGCCGCGGGGATGATGGGGCCGCTGCCCGCGGCCTCGCCGAGGGCGTGGCGCAGCGGGAAGAACGTGCCGTGGGCGTCGCGCGCGTCCTCGGCCCCGTCGGTGTGCAGGACGAGCGCGTCGCCGGGGCGCAGGGCGGTGCAGCGCGCCAGGGGCAGTTCGGCGGGGAGCGGGAAGAGGCCGAGCGGGGGCAGTACGTCGCCGGGGGTGGTCTGCCGGGCCGTCGCCGGGCCCACGGGCTGCTCGTGGAGCCGGTACGGCCAGGGGTGGCCGCAGTTGAGCGCGGTCACCTCGCCGCCGGGGCCGATCTCCAGCAGCAGGACGGTCACGAATTCCTCGCCGTGGTCGTCGCCGAGGTGGCGGCGCAGCGCCCGGTCCAGCCGTCGCAGGACACCGGCGAGTTCGGCCTCCTCGTGGGCCGCCTCCCGGAAGCTGCCGAGCACGGCGGCGACGGTGCCGATGGCGGCGAGGCCGTGGCCGCGTACGTCCCCGATGACGGCGCGGACGCCGTGCGCGGTGGCCAGCACCTCGTACAGATCGCCGCCGACCGAGGCGCCACGGCTGGCCGACAGATAGCCGCCCGCCATCTCGATCCCGTCCAGCCGGGACGGCAGCGGCCGCAGCACCGCTCCCTGCGCGGCGGCGGCCACTTCACGCGCCCGCTCCAGCTCCCGGACCAGCCGCGCCCGGCGGCCTCGATGTGCGTACGAGACGACGGCCCAGAGCAGCCACACCCCCGCGAGCGCGAGGCCCACCTCGATCCCGATCATGCGCAGCCCCCACTCCAGCCAACGCAACGATTCTCACGACAGCGACTGCCAAAAGGACCAGCCCCCTCCGATTCCCACCCGATCAGGTGAACTTGCGGGCAATCGTTCCGCCGGGGCGGAACGGGTGGGCACAACCCACCCACCGGCCCGCACCCGCGCACGAAACCCCAGGTGGCAACGCGAAGGGGCGCACCCCGAAAACGGGGTGCGCCCCTTCGAGGGGGAGCCGTCAGGCGCCGCGCAACACGGCACCGGTACGCTCGGCAGCCACGGCCACCGCCGCGTCGCGGGCCACCGCGATCTCATCGGCGGTCAGCGTCCGGTCCGGCGCGCGGAAACGGAGCGCGTACGCCAGGGACTTCTTGCCCTCGCCGAGCTGCTCGCCGGTGAAGACGTCGAACAGACGCAGGGATTCGAGCAGTTCGCCCGCCCCCTCCCGCAGCGCCTTCTCGACGTCGGCCGCCGCGGCCGAGTCGTCCACCACGAGGGCGACATCCTGGGTGGCCACCGGGAACGTGGACACGTGCGGAGAGGTCACCGCGCCGCCGCCCGCCCGCTCCAGGCGGTCCAGCTCGATCTCCATCGCGCAGGTGCGCTCCGGGAGGCCGAGCGCCTTGGTGACGCGCGGGTGCAGCTCGCCCGCGTTGCCGACGAGGATCTCCTCGCCGTCGACGACGGCGAGGAGCGCGGCGCAGCGGCCCGGGTGCCAGGGGTCCTGCTGATCCTGGCGGACGATCAGCTCGACGCCCGCCTCGCGGGCCACGGTGCGGCCCGCCTCGACGGCGTCGGCCCAGCTGACCGGGGTGCCGTTGCCCCACCAACCGGCCTGCTGCCGGTCGCCCGCGAGGACGGTGGCGGCGCGGCGCGGCTGGCTCGGGAGGGCGGCGTCGAGCCGGGCGATCTCCTCGTCCGTCGGCCGGTGATCGACGGGGAGGCGGACGGCCGGGGGCTCGTCGCCGGTGGCGCGGAAGACGAGGCCGGTCTCGAAGAGCGCGAGGTCGTGCTCACCGCGCCCGGCGTTGCGGCGCAGCGCGGCGAGCAGCCCCGGCAGCAGGGTGGTGCGCAGCGCGGGCTCGGCGTCGGAGAGCGGGTTGACCAGACGGACCAGGTCGCGCCGGGGGTCGTCGGCGGCGAGACCGAACTGGTTCAGCACCTCCTCGCCGATGAACGGGTAGTTCAGCGCCTCGACGTACCCGGCCCCGGCCAGCGCCCGGCCGACCCGGCGGTGCAGCCGCTGACGCTCGGTCAGCCCACGCCCTGAGGGCGGCTGCGGCAGGGTGGCGGGCAGGTTCTCGTAGCCCTCCAGCCGGATGACCTCCTCGGCGAGGTCGTTCGGGTCGCGCAGGTCGGGCCGCCAGCTGGGCACGGTGACGGTGAGGTCGTCCGCGCCGTAGACGTCGCAGCCGATCTGCTGGAGGCGCCGGACGACGGTCTCGCGGCCGTACGCGACACCCGCGACCCGGTCCGGGTGGTCGGCGCGCAGCGTGATGGTGTGCGGGGCGCTGGGCGAGAGGATCTCGGTGACGCCCGCCTCGGCGGTGCCGCCCGCGAGCAGCACCAGCAGGTCGACGGTGCGCTGCGCGGCCGCGGAGGTGGCCTCCGGGTCGACGCCGCGCTCGAACCGCTTGGACGCCTCGGAGGACAGCTTGTGGCGGCGGGCGGTGCGGGCGATCGAGACCTGGGCGAAGTGCGCGGACTCGATGACGACCTCGGTGGTGCGGGCCGCCTCGGTGGCGTCGGCGATCTCGGTGTTGGCGCCGCCCATGACACCGGCGAGGCCGATCGGCCCGCTGTCGTCGGTGATGACCAGGTCCTCGCCGTCCAGGACGCGCTGGGTGCCGTCGAGGGTGGTGAGCTTCTCGCCCGGCTCGGCGCGGCGCACGCCGATCGCGCCGGTCACCCGGGAGCGGTCGTAGGCGTGCAGCGGCTGGCCGATCTCCAGCATCACGTAGTTGGTGATGTCGACGGTGAGCGAGACGGGCCGCAGGCCCGCCTTCTGCAGCCGCCGCTGGAGCCAGATCGGGGAGTTCGCCTCGGGGTCGATCCCGGTGACCGTACGGGCGGTGAAGCGGTCGCAGCCGACCGGGTCGGCGACCTTGACCGGGTAGCCGTGGCTGTTGGGCGCGGGCACGTCCAGCAGGGCCGGGTCGCGCAGCGGCAGCTCGTACGCGGTGGCGGCCTCGCGGGCGATGCCGCGCATCGACAGGCAGTAGCTGCGGTCGGGGGTGACCGCGATGTCTAGGACCTCGTCGACGAGCTGCAGCAGCTCGATCGCGTCGGTGCCGACCTCGTACTCCGGAGGCAGCACGATGATGCCGCCGCTGCCGTCGTCGCCCATGCCCAGCTCGTCGCCGGAGCAGATCATGCCGTGCGAGGTCTTGCCGTACGTCTTGCGCGCGGAGATCGCGAAACCGCCGGGCAGTTCGGCGCCGGGCAGGACGACGACGACCTTGTCGCCGACGGCGAAGTTCCGGGCGCCGCAGACGATGTTCTGCTGCTCGCCCGTGCCGTTGGCCTGGCCCACGTCCACCTGGCAGTAGCGGATGGGCTTCTTGAACCCCTCCAGCTCCTCGATGGCCAGCACCTGGCCGACCACCAGGGGGCCCTTGAGACCGGCGCCGAGCTGCTCGACCGTCTCGACCTCAAGGCCTGCGGCGACGAGTTTGGCCTGCACGTCGCGGCCGGTCTCACCGGCCGGCAGGTCGACGTACTCCCGCAGCCACGAAAGCGGGACCCGCATCAGATCTCCATCCCGAAGGGCCGGGTGAAGCGCACGTCACCCTCGACCATGTCTCGCATGTCTTCCACGTTGTGCCGGAACATCAGCATCCGCTCGATGCCGAAGCCGAAGGCGAACCCGCTGTACTTCTCCGGGTCGACGCCGCAGGCGATGAGCACCCGGGGGTTGACCATGCCGCAGCCGCCCAGCTCGATCCAGCCCTCGCTGGAGCAGGTGCGGCACGGGCGGTCCGGGTTGCCGACGGACTCGCCCCGGCACACGTAGCACCGCATGTCCATCTCGGCGGACGGCTCGGTGAACGGGAAGAAGTTCGGCCGCAGCCGGGTGGTCATGCCCTCGCCGAACAGCGCCCGCACCATGTGGTCGAGCGTGCCCTTGAGGTCGGCCATGGTCAGGCCCTCGTCGATGGCCAGCAGCTCGACCTGGCTGAAGACGGGGGTGTGGGTGGCGTCCAGCTCATCCGTGCGGAACGTGCGGCCCGGGCAGATCACATAGATCGGCGGCTTCCGCTCGATCATCGACCGGATCTGCACCGGCGAGGTGTGGGTACGC
Source organism: Streptomyces sp. NPDC059850 (assembly GCF_042731515.1). Classification (NCBI taxonomy): domain Bacteria; kingdom Bacillati; phylum Actinomycetota; class Actinomycetes; order Kitasatosporales; family Streptomycetaceae; genus Streptomyces; species Streptomyces sp. NPDC059850. The sequence goes on along the minus strand of NZ_JBHWJI010000024.1, from coordinate 117,692 downwards.
AGCACCACCCCGGACGGCTCGTCCTTCTCGGCCCCCCGGACGAAGAACGTGTCCTGCATCTCGCGGGCCGGGTGGTCCGGCGGAAAGTTGAGGGCGTCGAAGTTGAACCACTCCGCCTCGACCTCCGGGCCCTCGGCCACCTCGTAGCCCATGGCCACGAAGACGTCCTCGATGCGCTCGGAGAGCGTGGTGATCGGGTGGCGGGCCCCGGCCGGGGTGCGGTCGTACGGCAGTGTGACGTCCACCGCCTCCTCGACCAGCACCCGGGCGTCGCGCTCCGCCTCCAGCTCCGCCTGCCGGGCCTTCAGGGCCTGGGTCACCTGGCCGCGGGCCTGGCCGACGCGCTTGCCCGCGTCCGCCTTGGCGTGCGGCGGCAGGGCGCCGATCTCGCGGTTGGCGAGGGCGAGCGGCGAGCGGTCGCCGGTGTGGGCGACCTTCACCTCGCGCAGCGCTTCGAGATCCCCCGCGGCGGCGATGGCGTCCAGCGCCTCGTCCCGCATCCGGGCGATCTCTTCCGGTTTCAGTGCCTCGACCTCGACAGGGTCGTACGACTTATTGGGTGCCGACATCTCTTCCCGTGTTTCGTTGCTGGCTGCGCGACCCCACTCGACCGCTGCGACGCTTGCTACCACGAGCGACCGCGGAGGGACGCCAAAGGTGCCAAAGCCCGAGTCTAAGGGGCGCGGGGTATCCGCTGTTGCGCGGGAAGCCCGTGGGGACGGTCAGGCCAGATAGGCCGGGGTGCCCACGGGCAACGTAAATCGGAACTCGGCGCCGCCCCCGGCGGCCCGTCCGACGGTGATCGCCCCGCCGTGCGCCTCGACGATGCCCTTGACGATGTAGAGCCCGAGGCCGGTGCCGCCGCGCTTGCTGCCCCGCCAGAAGCGGGTGAACACGCGGCTCATCGACTCCTCCGGGATACCGGCGCCTTCGTCGCTCACGGTGATGGCGGTCCTCTCCACGATCGGGCCGTCCGCCGCCGGGCGGTGCGGTGCGGGGGCCACCTCGATGGTGACGGTTCCCTCGCCGTGGCGCACCGCGTTTTCCAGCAGGTTGCCCAGCACCTGGTCGATCTTGTCCGGATCGGCCCACAGACCGGGCAGCGGGCCCCGCACCTTGATCAGGAACCGCTCGGCGGTTTGCCCGGCCGCGCTGAGCGCCTGCACATGGCGGCGCACGGCGGCCGCGACGTCCACCGGCTGACGGCGCACCTCCAGGCGGCCGGAGTCGATCCGGGAGATGTCCAGCAGCTCCGCGATCAGGCGGGTGACGCGGTTGGCGTCGGAGTCGACCGTCTCCAGCATCAGCCGCTTCTGGTCGTCGGTGAACCGCTCCCACTTCGCCAGCAGGGTGGCCGTGAAACCTTTCACGGAGGTCAGCGGGGACCGCAGCTCATGCGCCACGGTCGCGATCAGCTCGGCGTGGCTGCGCTCGGTGCGGCGCCGGGCCTCGGTACCGCGCAGAGAGACAACGAGGCGGCGCACGGGTCCGGTCGGCCGCTCACGTACGTAACGGGCCGAGACCAGGACCTCGTGGCCGCCGGGCAACAGCAGATTGCGCTCGGGCTGGCCGACGCGGGTGGCCAGCCCTCCGTACGGATCGGTCAGCGCCCACCAGCGCCTACCGTCCAGGTCCTCTAACGGGAGCGCGCGCTCCAGCCGCTGGCCGATGGCGTCCGCCGGGCGGATGGCGGTGATGCGGCCCGCCGCCGCGTTGAAGCAGGTGACGTGGCCCGTCTCGTCGGCGACCACCAGGCCGTCCGGCAGGTCGTCCGGGTGCAGGCCGAGCGCGGCCAGCGCCTCGTACGGGTCGTGCGCGCCGCGCGCCCCCGTGCCGGGCTCTCCGCCGGGGCTCGGCAGCGTCCGTCCGGGCGCGTGGGCATCGGCAGCGGCCGCCCCGGCGCCGGAGGTCCTGACGTCCATCCCCACACCCCCTCCTGGGCCTCGTGTGGGGGCAAACCCTACTAGGTCCCGGTCACGGAACGGCACCCTGTGGGAGCGCGCTGCGCACGAGCGGAGGCGTAGAGGCACACGGCGGCGGCTGTCGCGAGGTTGAGGCTTTCGGCTCTGCCGTGGATCGGAACGCGCACCACCTCGTCCGCGAGTGCGCGGGTAGCCTCCGGGAGGCCCCAGGCCTCGTTGCCGAAGATCCAGGCGGTGGGCGCGCCGAGCCGCTCGTCGTCCAGCTCCTCGTCCAGATCGCGCTCCCCCGCGCCGTCCGCCGCGAGCACCCGCGCCCCGGCCGTGCGGAGGCCGTCGACGGCCTGCTCGACGGGGACGCCGGTGGCCACCGGGAGGTGGAAGAGCGAGCCCACGGAGGCGCGCACCGCCTTGGGGTTGTACGGGTCCACGGAGGCGTCCGTGAACACGACGGCGTCCGCCCCGGCGGCGTCCGCGCACCGCAGCACGGTTCCGGCGTTGCCCGGGTCGCGGACGTTCGCCAGCACGGCGACCAGGCGGGGGCGGGCCCGCAGGATCTCCTCGAACGGCGAGTCCAGGAAGCGGCAGAGGCCGACGATGCCCTGGGGGGTGACCGTGTCGGACATCTCCGCGATCACCTCGTCGGAGGCGGTCAGGACCGGGATGCGGGCGGCGTGGGCGGCCTCCACGATGGCGGTGTGGCGGTCCGCCGCCTCGGGGGTCGCGTACACCTCGACCAGGTGCGCGATGGCCTCGCGGACGGCCTGCGGGCCCTCCACGATGAAGCGGCGCTCCTTGCCGCGGAAGCTGCGCTTGGCGAGCCGTCTGGCCGCGGTGACGCGCGGCGATCGCAGGGACGTCAGCTCGGGGGTCATGGGGTTGCGCCTTCTCGTGTCGCGGTGTGGTGGTGGGTGCGGGCCGGTTCTTCCCCTACCCCGCCCCTTCCCGAAACCGGGGGAACCCCCCGGCCCCCGGGCAGGAGCCGCCGGGGCGGGCAGGCGCTGGGATGTGCCTCGCACGGTCTCGTTGCCGGGTGCGGGCCGGTGGGTGGCGTTGCGCCCACCCGTCCCGCCCAGCGGGACGATTGCCCGCAACCATGGCAGCTGCCGCCCGGCGGGGGCACGGATGTCGCCCCGTTGTGGGCAATCGTTCCGCCGGGGGGGCACTTCCCAGCGGTAGCTGGGGGAGGAACGGGTGGGCACAACCCGGCCACCGGGCCACACCCGGCTGCGAAGCCCCAGGGGGGACATGCGTGGACCCGCAGGTGATCACTCACCTGCGGGTCCACGCAGCCGGTAACGCTCAGCTGCGGCGTCAGGCGGCCTTCGGCGCGTTGACGTCGCTCGGCAGCGCCTTCTGCGCCGCCTCGACCAGCGCGGCGAACGCGTTGGCGTCGTTGACCGCGAGGTCGGCGAGGATCTTGCGGTCCACCTCGATGTTGGCGGCCTTCAGACCCTGGATGAAGCGGTTGTACGTCATGCCGTTGGCGCGGGCAGCGGCGTTGATGCGCTGGATCCACAGCTGCCGGAAGTCGCCCTTGCGCTTCTTGCGGTCGTTGTAGTTGTAGACCAGAGAGTGGGTGACCTGCTCCTTGGCCTTGCGGTACAGGCGGGAGCGCTGGCCCCGGTAGCCGCTGGCCTGGTCGAGGATCGCCCGGCGCTTCTTGTGGGCGTTGACTGCCCGCTTGACGCGTGCCACTTGTTTAACTCCTTGTACGGGGCCGCGGTTGACTCACACGGCCCGGAAACGAATAGGTCCCGGTCGGCCTGACGCGCGCCCCGCCGGTTCGGCGGGGCGGGTGCGTCACTTGCCGAGAAGCTTCTTGATCTTCTTGGCGTCGGCGGGGGCCATCTCGGTCTTACCGGCCAGGCGGCGCGTCAGCGTGGACGGCTTGTGCTCGAGAAGGTGGCGGCGACCGGCGCGCTGGCGCATGACCTTGCCGGAGCCGGTGACCTTGAAACGCTTGCTGGCACCGCTGTGCGTCTTGTTCTTCGGCATGTCGCCGTTCACTCCTCGTCGGGGCGCTGTCCGGGCGGCCGGAGGCGCGGCGGGTACCGCGGTCCGGCGTACGGAAGCGTCCTGTGTTTCGGTTGGTGTCCGGGACCCGGCAGAGTCCCGTACGGGTGGGCGGTCGAGGCTCGCGCCTCGTGGTCACGCCTCGGCGGGCTCCTCGGCGGGCTCCGTGGCGGTCTCCTCCGCGTGGCCGACGCCCTGGCGCTCGGCCTTGCGGGCGGCCTGGGCCTCACGGGCCTCGGCCATCGCCTCGGTCTTCTTCTTGTGCGGACCGAGAACCATGATCATGTTTCGGCCGTCCTGCTTGGGGTTGGACTCCACGAAGCCCAGCTCCTGGACGTCCTCGGCGAGCCGCTGCAGCAGCCGGAAGCCCAGCTCCGGCCGGGACTGCTCACGGCCGCGGAACATGATCGTGATCTTGACCTTGTCGCCCTGCTTGAGGAACCGGACGACGTGACCCTTCTTGGTGTCATAGTCGTGCGGGTCGATCTTCGGCCGGAGCTTCATCTCCTTGATGACCGTGTGCGCCTGGTTCTTGCGCGCTTCACGGGCCTTCATAGCCGACTCGTACTTGAACTTTCCGTAGTCCATGAGCTTGCAGACCGGCGGGCGAGCGTTCGCCGCCACCTCGACGAGGTCGAGGTCGTACTCCTGCGCAAGCTCCAGGGCTTTGGCAAGCGGCACAATGCCGACCTGCTCGCCGCTGGGACCGACGAGTCGCACCTCGGGGACGCGAATCCGGTCGTTGATGCGGGGCTCGGCGCTGATGGATCCTCCTCGGTTGCACCACGCGACCGCCTGGCGGACTGCCGCGTTACGTCTGTATAGAGACCACCGAGCCGAGAAAACACAAAATGCCCCGGACGGTACACATGCGGGGCTCCTCACTGACCGGGAGCACCGCCGCGATGTCACCACGGGGCGCAGCCTGACCGATGACCTGCCGACCTGAGGTCGGGAGGTGGGAGTGCGGAGCCTCCACTTGTGGGCCGGACACGCGAGTGACCGGCCGGTCGTTTATCTACGATACCAGGACCCTCGCGGGATGCTCACCCGGCGGGTATCGGAGGGGTACCGGGCAGCGGCCGGGGGCTCGTCGTCCATGTCACACACCCGGTTCCCCCGACCGGTACGAGCGGTCCTCGAGCGGCGTCCTAGGGTGGAGCCCATCATCCACCAGGAAGCGAGCCTTCGACCACCATGAGCGACGCCAACAGCGGGCAGCCGACCCCCGACTTCGACCGTATGACCCGTGACATCGCGGACGTACCCGCGGTCGAGGTGATCACGACGGTCGCGGTGCACCTGATGAGCGCCGCGGCGGTGAACCTGGGGCTGGCCGAGGAGGGCCCGCAGCACAAGGACCTGGACGAGGCGCGCAAGCTGATCAGCGCGCTCGCCGGTCTGATCACGGCGAGCGCCACCGAGATCAGCTCCTTCCACGCGGCCCCGCTGCGGGACGGCCTCAAGTCGCTTCAGCTCGCCTTCCGCGAGGCGTCGGCCGTCCCGGACGAGCCGGGGCAGGGGCCGGGCGAGAAGTTCACCGGCCCGGTCTACCCGTAACCGGGCCGGTCACTCCGCCCGTAACCGGGCCCCTCACTCCGTAGGTCCCCGGGTCACGCCGCCTTCGGGCCCTTCGCCTCGGGGCCGCCCGCCTCCGGGCGGTGCCCGCCGCGCATCCGGCCCCACGGGCCGGGCCGCGGCTCCGTGGCCTGCTCCTCGGCCTGGGCCGCCGGGTGGAGATGGGTGAACCGGTGGACGACGGCCGCGAGCACTCCGCCGACCAGGGGCGCGATCAGGAACACCCACAGCTGGGAGAGCGCCCCGCCGCCCGCGAACAGCGCCGGGCCCAGGCTGCGCGCCGGGTTGACGGACGTCCAGGTCAGCGGGATGCCGACCAGGTTCACGGCGGCGAGCGCGAGCCCCACCGGCACCGGTTCGATCCCGGTCATCGTCAGCTTCTGGGTCACCGTGAGGAAGACGAAGACCAGCAGGAACGTCAGCAGCACCTCGGCCAGGAAGGCCCCGCCCGCGCCGATGCCCACCGGGGAGCGGCCGCCGTAGCCGTTGCTGCCGAACGCGTCGTCCGTGCGCAGCCTCGGCACCTGCTTGGCGAGCAGATAGAGCACGGCGGCGCCGACGATCCCGCCGACCAGCTGCGCGATCCAGTACTCGGCGGCCTTGCGGATGTCGATCCGCCCGGCCAGCAGCACGCCCAGGGTGACCGCCGGGTTGATGTGGCAGCCCGAGATGCGGCCGAACGCGTAGGCGATCGCGATGAGGATGAAGCCGAAGGCGAGCGAGATGCCGACGGCGTTGATGTAGTCGCCCGCCAGGACCAGGGAGCCGACCCCGAAGAGGACCAGCAGCGCGGTTCCGGTGAACTCCGATACGACCGTTCTCGTCTCCATGGCGTTCTCCTCGCATCGCTCGGACCGCCAGTTGCCCTATGCATTGTGGGGCGTATCGGGGGATTTCGCCTGCCGGTGACCGCTCCACCGCAGGTCAGCGGTGGTTTCGGCGGGCCTGTGTCAGCGGCTTCAGCGGCTTCAGCGGCTGAAGAGGGGTTCCCCGGGCACCGTCGCGTCCGGCGGCAGCAGGGCCAGGGTCAGCCCGCGCACCAGCCGGGCCCGCAGCGTCTCGTCGGCGGCCAGCGCGCCCGCCACCCGCTGCGCCGTCTCGCGCGCCGGGGCGTGCGGGGACAGGGCGAGCGCCAGCATGCCGTCGGCGTCGGCGGCCGGGGCCAGATGGGCCCGTACGACCTCCGGTTCGGCGGCCAGCACGGTCCGTACCGCCTCGGCGACCGCGGGGTCGGCCAGCGGGTCGGCGCTGGTCCGGCCCTCGGCGAGGGCGAGCAGGGCGGGCCCGGTGAGCTGGTACGGCACCGGTCCCGCGAGGTCCAGCACCACGGTGTCGGCCTTCTCGTGCGCGGCCGCCTCCAGCGCCTGCCGCAGCGGTACGGCGACGGGGCGGGCGTCCGGGCGCCAGCGGGCCAGGGTCTCCAGCGAGGTGAACGCGGGCAGGGCGCGGCGGCCGCCGGGCGCCTCCAGTGTGGGCACCGCCATGTCGCTCGTCTTCTCGCGCCGCAAACCGTCGGGCCCTTCCTCGACCTCGCCGAGCAGGGCGACCACGGGGACGAGCAGCCGCGCCTCGGTAAGGGCGGCCAGCACCTCGGGTTCGGCGGTGCGGTCGTCGGCCCAGGCGGCGAGCGCCGCGGTCAGGCGGGCGTCGGCGGAGCCGTCGTCGCCGGAGAAGCCGGGGTCGGGAATGTTCTTGAGCGCCACTCCACGAGGGTATCGGGGCCGCCGTGAGGTCTTTCTCATGGGTTGTTCATCACCTTGGCCCCCGTCGCGTGGCGGGGCCGTCTAGCCTCGCCCTCCATGAGGACCGACACGTCTGGGGGGATGTCTGGGGGGATGGGGATGGACCGGGGCCGCGGCCCCGGTCGAAGAGCGCGCCGCCCGGCCGTGATCGCGACCGTGACGGCGCTCGCGGCGACCCTGCTGGGGTGCGGGGCGGCCACCAGTACTCCGGCGAAGGCCCAGCTGCGGCCGAGCGCCGGGCCGCGCTGTGCGGCGGGCGACATCCAGGGAGGCGGCGTGGAGCGGGTGACCGGGGCCGTGACGCCCGAGGCGGCATCGGCGGCACCGCCCGCCGCCTCGGCCCGTACGCTCCGTACGGCGCTCACGCACGCGCTGGCCCCGGTGACGCGCGACTGCGACGGGGAGTTCGCGGTGGCTCTCCTGGACACCCGGTCGGGCGCGAGCGCCTCGTACGGGAACCGCGCGTACGACACGGCGAGCATCGTCAAGGTCGGCATCCTCGCGTCGCTGCTGCTCAAGGCGCAGGACGAGCGGCGCGGGCTGACCGCGAAGGAGCGCGACGCCGCCACCGTGATGATCGAGCACAGCGACAACAAGGCGGCGACCGCCCTGTGGAACGTGATCGGCGGCGCCGACGGCCTCGACGCGGCGCAGCACCGGCTGGGTCTCACCCGCACCCACGGCGGCCGGGCGGGCCTGTGGGGGCTGACCCGGACCACCGCCGCGGATCAGCTGAAGCTGCTGCGCGCGGTGTTCGGTGACGGCTCGGCGCTGAACGCGGATTCGCAGGCGTACATCCGGAAGCTGATGGGCCGGATAGCCAGCGGCCAGGACTGGGGCGTCTCGGCCGCCGCCGACGCGGGCGCGGGCACTCGCCTGAAGAACGGCTGGCTGCCGCGCAGCACGACCGGCCTGTGGGACGTCAACAGCATCGGCCAGGTCACCGCGAGCGGGCACACCTACCTGGTGGCGGTGCTCTCAGACGGCAGCAAGAACATGAACACCGGCGTGGCCCTGGTGGAACAGGCCGCCCGAGCCGCCGTAGGCGCGGCCAACGGGCTGCGGGCGTAGGAGCGCAGGTTCCGCGGAGCCGCCCAGCGCGCACCGCGCGTGGGGGCGCGTGCCGCACGGCGGCGGGCAGACGCCCCGCCAACGCCCTCCGCGCGCCCACGGCAGGCGGCTCGCATGGTGGCGCGCGGCACGCCGGGGCGGCCAGCGCCGCCCGGGGCTCCCGGGCATGTACCGACCGCCCGGCGCGTCGTACGCGCCGGGGCAGGTGTGGCGCGCAGCGCGGAGGCAGCGGGCGGGGGCGCGTACGGGGGCGGGCAGCGCCGGATGGTGCTCAGCGTGCTGTGAAGCGGCGCAGGGCTCGGGGGGTGGGCAGGGGGCCCTTGCCTCGCCATACGGCTATCGCGGCTGCCACCAGGGCCGCACCGGCGATGGCCGCGAACAGGGCCGTCTCGTTGAGGCCGGACTTGTCGTCGGAGGTGCCGGTCAGGGTGGGGCCGGAGCCGAAGAAGCGGCGGGAGGACGACGCGGCGGCGGGTTGCTGGGGTTCGGGTTTCATCGTCTTCGCCGCCTTGAGGGCGGCCGCCGCGTCCACCACGCCCGCGCCCAGCTCGTCGCTGTGGCCACCGGAGGGGCGGCTTCGGGCGGTCTGTTCCAGCAGCTGCCGGACCTGGCGTGGGCTCAGGTCGGGGTGGGCGGAGCGGATGAGGGCGGCGGCGCCGGAGACGAACGCGGCGGCGGCGCTGGTGCCCCAGCCCTCGTAGTAGCGCTTGTCGGGGTCGGCTATGACCACGTCGACGCCGGGCGCGGCGACGGTGGCGTACCAGCGGCGGGTGGAGAAGGCGGCGCGGTTGCCGTAGCGGTCGACGGCGGTCACCGCGATCACGCCGGGGTAGGCGGCCGGGTAGGAGACGCGGTCGCCCTTGTCGCCGCCGTTGCCCGCGGAGGCGACGACGACGGAGCCCTTGCGCAGCGCGTACTGCACGGCGGCGTCCTCGGCGGGCTCGGGGTGGGCCGAGGCGCTGTCGTCGCCGAGGGACAGGTTGATCACGTCGGCGCCGTGGTCGGCGGCCCAGCGGATTCCCTTCGCGAGCGCGAAGCCCCGGGAGCTGCGGGCCTTGGCGCGCTGCGGGTCGCCGTCCTCCAGGATCACCCGCACCGGCAGGATCTTGGCCTTGGGCGCGACGCCCATGACGCCCTCGCTGTCGCCCGCGCCGTGGCCGCTGGCGGCGACGATGCCCGCCATCGCGGTGCCGTGGCGGGCCCAGGGGCGGTCGCCGCGCTCGGCGCCGAAGCCGATGAGGTCCTTGCCGGGCAGCACTTGTCCCTTGAGGTCGGGGTGCTGGTCGTCGACTCCGGTGTCCAGGACGGCGACGGTCGTGCCCGCGCCCTGGGTGGTCTGCCACGCCTGGCGGGTGTGGAGGGCGTCGAGCGCCCACTCCTGGGCCTGGATGCCGTCGGCCTGCGCGGGGGTGACGGGTATCAGGGTCAGCCCGGCGGCGGCGAGGCTCACGGCGACGCGTCGCGCGGTCCTCATGAGCCGCTCCCCCGCTCGGGGGAGCGGGACAGGGCGCGGCGGAAGGCGTCCTCGGTCGCGTCGGCGATGCCGCGGGCGTCGTTGCCGAGGCCGGACTGGGCGGGGGCGGAGGTGGCGCCGCGCCGGGTCGCCTCGTCCGCCGACTGCGGGTCGGTGACCTTACGGCCGTCGGCGAAGCCGGAGACCGAGAAGATGACGGCGGGGGCATCGGTCAGGACGCGGATGCGCCAGCTCGCCCGCTGGTCGTCGCCGAAGCGGGCGGCGGCGGTGCCCTTCCCGGCGTACGGACGGGGCATCAGGTCGGTGCGTTCGGCCAGCTTGTCGGCGGTGAAGCGCTCCCGCAGGGCCTTCATCCCGGCGGGGTCGGCCGAGGTGATCAGCAGGCCCACAGTGGTGACGCTGGTGCTGGTGGCGTCGGTGTAGGTGGCGCGCAGCAGGCGTTCGCAGCCCACCGGGGAGAGCGCCTTGGTGAGCAGCGGGTCGAAGCCGCCGCCGCAGCTGCTGTCGGGGGCGACCGCGATGCGGGTCCAGAGGCGGTCGGCGCCGCCGGGTCCTTCGCCCTTGCCGCGCAGGGTGCGGGGGAAGAGGTCGTCCACCGGGGCGCTGTGCCAGGCGGCGCGCGCGGTGGTGTAGTTGTCGGCGGTGGAGGGCGCCGTATCGGGGCTGTCGCCGAGCCAGGTGCCCGCGGCGGCGCCGCCGAGCAGTCCGAGGCCGAGGACGAGGGCGACGGCGGCGGCCACCGTGCGGCTGCGCGGGCGGTGGTGGCCGGTTCCGGCGCTCGGCGCGGTGGCGGGGCGCGGCGGGGCGCCGGGCGGTGGCGGCAGGCGGGTCGGGTCGGCGTCGGGGGCGTACCGGCCGCCGGGACGGCCGGTGTTCTTTCCGTGCGGGCCGGTGTCGCGTCCGCCCCGGGTGGCGCCCCGGGGGAAGGGGACCTTCGCCGGGGCACCGAACACGGGGGTGTCCGGGTCAGGTACGAAATCGGGGGAGCCGGAGCCGGGCGGCCCGACACGCGGTGGCGGGCCGAACCCGGGCGGGCCCACGCGGGGCGGCGGCCCGAAGCCGGGCGGGGCGCTGGGCGGGGTCGCGTTGCGCGGCTGCGGGGTCGCGGTGCGCGGCGGGGTCGCGTTGCGCGCCGGGGGCGCGGACCGGGGCGTGGGCGCTGTGCGCGGGGGGTGCGCAGGGCGAGGTGGGGGCGTACGACGAGAAGAGTGCGCCTGTTCCGCGTCCGCGCTCACCGGCACCCCCATGCGCCCATCGAGACCTGGTCCACGTCGCTCCGTCCGGTTCTCGCGCCGCCCCACCGCCTTTCGGGCAGGCGGGCCCGAATACGGACATCACGCCGCTGACCTGCCGGTCGTGGCGTGCGCGACACTCTACGGGGCACCGGGCACCCTCCGCATCGGCTGCCCTCTACCCAGCGGTAATCACGGTCTGGCAAGCTTCATCGCATGTCCGCTTCCGCCGCTGACCGGGCCCGTTACGACCGGGCCACCTCCCATCTCGAAGCGCCTGTGGCGATTGTCGACCTGAGGGCCTTCGACGACAACGCACGCGACTTGGTACGCCGGGCGGGAGGCAAGCCGATCCGGGTCGCCAGCAAGTCGGTACGGTGCAGGGCGCTGCTGGAACGGGTCCTGGCCCGGGACGGCTTCGCGGGGATCATGAGCTTCACGCTCGCGGAGTCCCTGTGGCTGGCCCGCGAGGGCTTCGACGACGTCCTGCTCGCGTACCCGTCCACCGACCGGGACGGCTACGCCACCCTGACCAGCGACCCCAAGCTCGCCGCCGCCGTGACCGTCATGGTGGACGACATCAGCCAGCTCGACCTGATCGAAAGCGTGCGCGCCGGGACCGAAGTGGTCCGGGTCTGCCTGGAGTTGGACACCTCGTTGCGGATGCTGGGCGGCCGGGTCCGCGTCGGCGCCCTGCGCTCACCGCTGCGCACCCCCGAGCAGCTGGCCGCGCTGGCGCGGGCGGTCGAGCGCCGCCCCGGCTTCCGGCTGGTCGGACTGATGGGCTACGAGGGCCATGTCGCCGGGGTCGGCGACGCGGTGAGCGGCCGTCCGCTGCGCTCCCGCGCGATCCGGCTGATGCAGAGCACGGCGCGCCGGGAGCTGGCGACCCGCCGGGCGGCGGCGGTCCGGGCGGTCCGGGCGGTGGCGGACCTGGAGTTCGTCAACGGCGGCGGCACCGGCAGCGTGCAGCACACCGCCGCCGAGGACGCGGTGACGGAGATCGCCGCCGGGTCCGGGCTCTACCAGCCGCGGCTGTTCGACAACTACACGTCCTTCCGCGGCCGCCCGGCCGCCCTCTTCGCCCAGCCGGTGGTGCGCCGTCCGGGCGTGGGCGTGGTGACCGTACTGGGCGGCGGCTACCCGGCGTCCGGGGCGGCGGGCCCGGACCGGCTGCCGGTGCCGTATCTGCCGGAGGGGCTGGCTTACGACCCGCAGGAGGGCCCGGGCGAGGTGCAGACCCCGCTGCTGGGCACGCCCGCCGACGATCTGCTGATCGGCGACAAGGTGTGGTTCCGGCACGCCAAGGCCGGTGAGCTGTGCGAGCGTTTCGCGGCGCTGCACCTCGTCGAGGACGATCGGGTGGTGGACTCCGTACCGACGTACCGGGGTGAGGGGCACACCTTCCTCTAGGACGCCTTCCTCTAGGACGGCGCTAGATGGACCGGCCGTCGCCCGCCAGCGCCTCGATGCCCTTGACGATCTCGTCCATGTCGCCGAGCGGCGGCGCCTCGTCGCTCACGTCGAAGCCGAAGCGCACCAGGACCATGGTGTCGGGGACGGTGGGCGACGGGAAGGCGAGCGACTGGACGTACCCGTCGTCGCCCTTCTTCGTCATCACCTTCCAGCGCACCAGATAGCCCTTCTCCCCCGCGACGTCGACCGCCTCCTCCTTGAGCGGCTTGTGCGAGGTGATCCCGCCGTACGCCTTGCGGTCGGTGTCCTCGTCCGTGCCGTAGGACTCCTCGGCGTTCTGGGCTATGTCCTCCTCGGCGATGCCCTTGGCGGTGTCCGCCTTGAAGCCGCTGGCGGTCCGGGAGAAGGCGCCGCCGCGTACGCAGTCGGTGGACGGGTCGTTCGGGCACGGGTAGCGCGAGGTGGTCACGCCCGCGCCGCCCGCGCTGCTGCGGCCCGCCTGCCAGCCCGACAGCACGGGCAGGGTGATGCCGCTGGCGGCGTCCGGGGCGGCGCTCGGATCCTCGGTCGGCGGCGCGCTGGGGCCGTCGGTGGGCAGGCCGGACGGGGCGTCCGAGGGGGCGTCGCCGCCGCCTCCGGGCGGGGCGGGGGCGGTCGGCAGCGGGTTCGCGCGGTCGCCGTCCGAGCCGTCCCCGCTGTCGCCCAGCAGCACGATGCCGCCGATGATCGCGGCGACCACGGCCCCCACCGACAGCGCGAGCACCGCGACCCGGGGGCCGCGGCCGCCCCGGCCGCCGTCCTGGCCCGGCAGATAGCCGGGCACGGGCGGCGGGCCGAAGGGCGAGTCCGGGCCGAAGGGCGAGTCCGCCGGGGCGTTGGCGCCGCGCGTGTACTCGGTCCAGGTGGACCCGTCCCACCACCGATGCAGCGCGGGGCCGTTACCTGTGTAACCGGGATCGGGATACCAGCCCGGGGGCGTGTTCATGCTCACGCGGTCACCCTATGGCCACGGATCGGCTCCGTACACCGGGGTTGCGCGGACTGCGCGCCCGGCCACAAAGCGGTGCCACGGGGCGGTCTACAGCGGCGTGACGTACGCCCCGGCGATGCCGCCGTCCACCAGGAACTCGGCCGCGTTGATGAACGACGAGTCGTCGCTGGCCAGGAAGGCGACCGCGGACGCGATCTCCTCCGGCTCGGCGAACCGCCCCACCGGTACGTGCACCAGGCGCCGCGCCGCCCGCTCCGGGTCCTTGGCGAACAGTTCCTTCAGCAGTGGAGTGTTGACCGGCCCCGGGCACAGCGCGTTGACCCGGATGCCCTCGCGCGCGAACTGCACGCCCAGCTCGCGCGACATCGCCAGCACGCCGCCCTTGGATGCGGTGTAGCTGATCTGCGAGGTCGCGGCGCCCATGACGGCCACGAAGGACGCCGTGTTGATGATGGACCCCCTCCCCTGCTGCCGCATGTACGGCAGCGCGGCCTTGCAGCACAGGTAGACGGAGGTGAGGTTGACCTCCTGGACCCGCTTCCAGGCGTCAAGACCGGTGGTGAGGATCGAGTCGTCGTCGGGCGGCGAGATGCCCGCGTTGTTGAACGCCACGTCGACCGAGCCGTAGGTGTCGTACGCGGTCTTGAACAGCGCCTCGACCTGCTCCTGATCGGTCACGTCCACCGGGACGTAGAGCCCGCCGACCTCGTCGGCCGCGGCCTTGCCCGCGGACTCGTCGATGTCGGCGCAGACGACGTGCGCGCCCTCGGAGGCGAAGCGGCGCGCGGTGGCCAGGCCGATGCCGCTGCCCGCTCCGGTGATGACGGCGGTACGGCCCACCAGGCGGCGGCACACGGGGGTGTCGGTTTCGGTCTTGCTCACGTCACTGCTCCTCGGTGCTGTTCTCGGTGCTGATGAACACGTTCTTGGTCTCGGTGAAGGCGGTCAGCGCGTCGGGGCCCAGCTCCCGGCCGAGGCCGGACTGCTTGTAGCCGCCGAACGGGGTCGCGTAGCGCACGCTGCTGTGCGAGTTGACGGACAGGTTCCCGGCGGCGACGGCGCGCGAGACGCGCAGCGCGCGGCCCACGTCGCGGGTCCAGATCGAGCCGGAGAGGCCGTAGTCGGTCGCGTTGGCCAGCCGTACGGCGTCGGCCTCGTCCTCGAAGGGGAGGACGACGGCGACGGGTCCGAAGATCTCCTCCACGGCGGTACGGTCACCGGGCGCGGTGGCCTCCAGGACGGTCGCCGGGTACCAGAAGCCCTTGCCGCCGGGGGCCTCGCCACGGATGGCGGCGGGCGCGTCCTCGGGTACGTAGGACCGTACGCGCTCCCGCTGCGCGGCCGAGATCAGCGGGCCCATGGCGGTGGCGGGGTCGGCCGGATCGCCGACCGCGAAGGACTGTACGGCGGGCTCCAGCAGCTCCATGAACCGGTCGTAGACGCGGCGCTGGACCAGGATCCGGCTGCGAGCGCAGCAGTCCTGGCCGGTGTTGTCGAGGAACGAGCCGGGGGCGGCGCTCGCCGCGGCCTCGATATCGGCGTCGGCGAAGACGATGTTGGGGCTCTTGCCGCCGAGTTCGAGCGTCACGCGCTTCACGCCCGCCGCGCACTTCGCCATGATCTCCTTGCCGACGGCCGTCGACCCGGTGAAGACGACCTTGGCCACACCCGGGTGCTCGACCAGCGCGGCCCCGGCCACCGGACCGGCGCCGGGCAGCACCTGGAACAGCCCCTCGGGCAGCCCGGCCGCGAGGGCGAGTTCGGCGAGCCGCAGGGCGGTCAGCGGGGTGGTCTCGGCGGGCTTGAGAAGGACGGCGTTGCCCGAGGCGAGGGCGGGCGCGGTGCCCCATCCGGCGATCGGCATCGGGAAGTTCCACGGCGCGATGACGGCGACCACGCCGAGCGGTTCGTGGAAGGTGACGTTCAGGCCGCCCGCGACCGGGATCTGGGCGCCGCTCAGCCGCTCCACGCCCCCGGCCGCGTACTCCAGCAGATCGCGGACGTTGCCCGCCTCCCAGCGGGCGTTGCCGATGGGGTGGCCCGCCTCGCGGACCTCCAGCGCGGCCAGTTCCCCGATGTGGTCGTCCACGGCGGCGGCGAAGCGGCGCAGCAGCCGGGCCCGGTCGGCGGGGGCGAGGGCGGCCCAGCCGCGCTGGGCGGTGGCGGCGCGGGCGACGGCGGCGTCCACGTCGCCGGGGGTGGCGGCCGGGACGGTGGCGATGACCTCCTCGGTGGCCGGGTTGAGGATGTGGTGCTCGTGGGGGTTCTCGCGGGGGTTCTCGTGGGGCATGGTCGCGTTCCTCATCACATGCGCTCGAAGGACCGGAAGCGTTCCCAGTCGGTGACGGCGGTGTCGTACGCCTCCTGCTCGACACGGGCCATGTTGAGGTAGTGCTCGACCACCTCGTCGCCGAAGGCGGCCCGCGCTATGGGGCTGGCCTGCCACAGGTCGGCGGCGTCGCGCAGCGAGGTCGGCACGTGTTCGGCGTCGCCGGTGTAGGCGTTGCCGGTACAGACCTCGGGCAGCTCCAGCTCGTGCTCGATCCCGTAGAGCCCGGCGGCCACCATTCCGGCGACGGCGAGGTACGGGTTGACGTCGCCGCCGGGGAGGCGGTTCTCGAACCGGTGCGCCTGGCCGTGGCCGATGACGCGCAGCGCGCAGGTGCGGTTGTCCGGGCCCCAGGCGACGGCGGTGGGCGCGAAGGAACCGGGCCGGAAGCGCTTGTAGGAGTTGATGTTGGGCGCGTAGAGAAGGGTGAAGTCGCGCATCGCGGCGATCTGCCCGGCCAGGAAGTGGCGCATGGTCTTCGACATGCCGTACGGGCCCTCGTCGTCCGCGAACACGGGGTGCCCGGCCTCGTCGCGCAGCGAGAGGTGGATATGGCAGGAGTTGCCCTCGCGCTCGTCGTACTTGGCCATGAAGGTGAGCGCCGTGCCCTCCTGGGCGGCGATCTCCTTGGCGCCGGTCTTGTAGATGACGTGCTGGTCGCAGGTGGTCAGCGCGTCGTCGTAGCGGAAGGCGATCTCGTGCTGCCCGAGGTTGCACTCGCCCTTGGCCGACTCGACGGTCATCCCGGCGGCGCCCATCTCGTTGCGGATGCGGCGCAGCAGCGGCTCGACGCGGCCGGTGCCGAGGATGGAGTAGTCGACGTTGTACTGGTTGGCGGGGGTCAGCCCTCGGTAGCCGCTGTCCCAGGCCTGTTCATAGGTGTTGTTGAAGACCATGAACTCCAGCTCGGTGCCCGCGTACGCGGTCCAGCCGCGCTCCGCGAGCCGGTCGAGCTGGCGGCGCAGGATCTGCCTCGGCGAGGCGACGACGGGCGAGCCGTCGTGCCAGGCGAGGTCCGCGGTGAGCATCGCGGTGCCGGGGTTCCAGGGGGTGCGGCGCAGGGTGGCGGTGTCGCCGTGGAGGGCGAAGTCGCCGTAGCCGCGTTCCCAGGAGGACATGGCGTAGCCGCCGACGGTGTTCATGTCGGCGTCGACGGCGAGCAGGTAGTTGCACCCCTCGGTGCCGTGCTCCAGGGCATCGTCGAGGAAGAAACGGGCGGCGAACCGTTTGCCTGCCAGTCTGCCCTGCATATCGGTGAAGGCCAGGACGACGGTGTCGATCTCCCCGGCGGCGACGAGCCTGGTCAGCTCGTCGACCGAAAGCGGGGGCGTGCGGTCTGCCACGGTGGTGCCTCCTGGCTGCGGACGGACGGGGGTGGGGGGCTCGGGGTGGCCTTAAGGTAATACCGCAGACCATTGATTGGGAAGGAGGTGCGGACGGTTCCATGAGCGGGAGTTCCATGAGCGGGAGTGAGAGCGGGGGCGCGGGCAGGGGCGCGGGCGGCGACCGGCTGGCGCCGGTGCTGCGCCCGGTGCGCGCCGGGAACGGCTTCGAGGAGGCCCTTGAACAGATACTCCAGGTCGTACGGCTGGGGCTGGTCCCCGACGGCGGCCGCCTCCCGGCCGAGCGCGAGCTGGCGGAGCGGCTGCGGATCAGCCGGGTGACCCTGCGCGAGGTGCTGAAGGTGCTCCAGGACCAGGGGGTCGTGGAGAGCCGCCGCGGCCGGTACGGCGGCACCTTCGTACGGGCCCGGCCGGAGCCCGCCGCGGGCGGCGAGGACGAGCTGCGGCGACGGATCGAGGCGGTGGACGTCGAGGACACGCTGCGTTTCCGGGAGGTCCTGGAGGTCGGCGCGGCCGGGCTGTGCGCCGCCCACGGACTGGACGGCGGCCGGGCCGCGCGGCTGCGCGCCGCCCTGGACGCGACGCGCGACGCCCCGCTGGCCGACTACCGGCGGCTGGACACGATGCTGCACCTGACCCTGGCGGAGCTTGCGGGCTCGCCGTCGCTGGCCGCCCAGTACGCGGGCGTCCGCGCCACCGTCAACGATCTGCTGGACTGCATCCCGCTGCTGGTACGGAACCTGGAGCACTCCCAGGCCCAGCACGGCGCGCTGGTGGAAGCGGTGCTGGACGGGGACGCGGACGGGGCGCGCGAGGTGATGCGGGAGCACTGCGAGGGCACGGCGGCGCTGCTGCGCGGGTTCCTGCCGTAACCGCCTTTCTGCTCCGGGGGTCTTGCGCGGACCGTCCCTCTACGGCAAAGGTATGCCCCCACACCAATCCCCACCCCCGTTTGCGCCCGTCCCCTCTCGTGCGAAGCCAGGAGTGCCCATGGCTGATATGGCTGAAGGAACCGAGACCTCCCGCACCGCCCCCGATCCCGGCTCGTCCGGCGGGCCCGGTGAGCCCGGTGAATCCGGCTATCTGGAGCGGCGTACTCTGCGGCGCGGCAGCGCGGGTCCGCTGCTGCTGACCGGTCTCGGTGTCGCCTATGTGGTCTCCGGCGACTTCTCCGGCTGGAACTTCGGCCTCGCGGAGGGCGGCTTCGGCGGGCTGGCCATCGCCGCCGTGCTCATGGGCCTGATGTACACCTGCATGGTCTTCGCCCTCGCCGAACTCGCCGCGATCCTCCCCACGGCGGGCGGCGGCTACGGCTTCGCGCGGCGCGCCCTCGGCCCCTGGGGCGGGTTCCTCACCGGTACGGCGATCCTCATCGAATACGTCCTGGCGCCCGCAGCCATCTCCATCTTCATCGGCGACTACGTCGAATCGCTCGGCCTCTTCGGCCTGGAGTCGGGCTGGCCGGTCTATCTCGCCTGCTTCGCGATCTTCATCGGGATCCATCTGTGGGGCGTGGGCGAGGCCCTGCGGTTCAGCCTCATCGTGACCGCCATCGCCGTCGCCGCGCTGCTGATCTTCGCCGCCGCGGCCTTCACCGAGTTCGACTCGGGCTCGCTGAACGACATCGCGGTCGACCACTCGGCGTTCGGCGCCAACTCCTGGCTGCCGTTCGGGCTGCTCGGCATCTGGGCGGCGTTCCCCTTCGGCATGTGGTTCTTCCTGGGCGTGGAGGGCGTTCCGCTCGCGGCCGAGGAGACCCGCGAGCCCGCGCGCACCCTGCCCAAGGCCATGGCCTGCTCGATGGGCATCCTGCTGCTCCTGGCCCTGCTCACCTTCCTCGCCGCGACCGGCGCGCGCGGCCCGGACGCCGTGCAGGACGCGGGCAACCCGCTGGTCGAGGCGCTGCAGCCGGACGGTGAGCCCACCACGCTGTCCCGCGTCGTCAACTACGCGGGTCTCGCCGGTCTGGTCGCCTCCTTCTTCTCACTGATCTTCGCCGGTTCGCGGCAGCTGTTCGCCCTCTCCCGGGCCGGTTACCTCCCCCGCTTCCTCTCCCTGACCAGCCGCCGCAAGGCCCCCTACCTGGGCCTCCTCGTCCCCGGCGCCATCGGCTTCGGCCTCGCCGCCTGGTCGGGCGACGGCGCCCGGATGCTGAACGTCGCGGTCTTCGGCGCCACCATCTCGTACGCCCTGATGTCGCTCTCCCACATCGTGCTGCGCCGCCGCGAGCCGGGTCTCGTCCGCCCGTACCGCACCCCCGGCGGCCTCGTGACCTCGTCCATCGCCTTCGTCCTGGCCTGCCTGGCGCTGCTGGCCACCTTCCTGGTGGACAAGGACGCGGCCTTCATCGCACTCGGCGTCTACGCCGTGGCGCTCGCCTACTTCGCCTTCTACAGCCGCCACCGGCTGGTCGCGTCGGCGCCGGAGGAAGAGTTCGCCGCGCTGGCGGAGGCCGAGGCCGAACTGTCCCGCGACTGAGAGAACGGACGGACCGTTGCCCCCTCTTATCGGTATCAGCACCTATCTCGAATCCGCGGCGAGTTGGGGCGTCTGGAACCTCCCCGCCGCCCTGCTCCCCGCCGGGTACCACCAACTCGTCCAGCGCGCCGGGGGCCTGGCCGCGATGCTGCCCCCGGACGCCGCCGGGGGCTCTGCGGCCGCCGTGGTCTCCCGCCTGGACGCCGTCGTGATCTCCGGCGGCCCGGACGTGGAGCCGGTGCGCTACGGCGCCGCCGTCGATCCACGTACGGGCCCGCCCGCGCGGGAGCGCGACGCCTGGGAACTCGCCCTGATCGAAGCGGCGCTGTCCTCAGGCGTCCCCCTGCTGGGCATCTGCCGGGGCCACCAGCTCCTCAACGTGGCGCTGGGCGGCACCCTCCACCAACACCTGGACGCCCACGCGGGCCCGCCGGGCGTCTTCGACCAGCACGAGGTGAAGCCGGTGCCCGACACCCTGCTGGCCAAGACCCTGCCGGAACCCCTCTCCGTGCCCACCTACCACCACCAGTCCGTGGACCGCCTCGGCGAGGGCCTGATCGCCAGCGCGTACGCGTCGGATGACGGGACGGTGGAGGCGGTGGAGCTGCCTGGCGCGGAGGGCTTCGTGCTGGGCGTGCAGTGGCACCCGGAGGCGGGCGACGACCTGCGGGTCATGCGGGCGCTGGTGCAGGCGGCTCGTCGCTGACGTCCAGCCCGAGGTGCGCGAACACCACATCCCGGACGCGACGCACCGCGTCCGGGTCGAGGTGTGCGAGGACGGGGAGGGCGTGATGCCACCCGTCGTCGCACATCAGCGCACGGCGCAGCTGCTCGCGGGCGCGTTCGATGCGGTCGGCATCCGCCGGTGGCCGCGGCATGAGCAGGTCGACGCACCTCCTGACCAGGGCCAGTCTGCTGCGTTCGAACCATGGGAGCCACGGCAACCCGAGGATGGCTGCGGCCATTTCGGCGCGTACAACGGGCTCGTTCTCGTCGTCATCCAGCTGCTTCACCATGTCCTCGGCCCGCTCGTAGTCGCCGCAGGCAGCGCATACCAGGGCGACGGGGCCATGGGGATCCGGACCGGGGGGCCCGTAGGCATCGACGTCCAGCCGCACCACGATGTCTGGCACGCCCTGCGGAGAGTCCGGATCCAGGCCTCCCAGCAGAAGCTCGCCCACCACATATGTCTCGGCGGAAAGGTCGCGAAACCATGGGCTGCTCTCGGTCATCCTGTCCCGCAGCATCCTGAGCAAGGGCGGCACACGCCATGGTGCCTCGCGTCCGGCGGCCAGGATGAGTTCGGCATAATCGAGCGCCTCATATCCCGCCGTGGCGCCCATCAAGCCTTCCGCCTCTTCCGGGCTGTCTTCCCAGACGGCCGGCTCCTCTGATCCGGCGCGCTTGCAGAGGTCCAGCCACCGTGTGTGCAGGCCGACGCCGGCCAACGCACGCATGACGGCCCGCTCACAGTATGAGAGCCCAGCAGGGGACGGCCGCTCAGCATCCGAGGGCAAGCGGTCCTCAACGCTGTCCAATTCGTCAGCGGCTTCCTCGGCCAGCCGCCTGGCCCCTGCGGGATCGGTCGCATGGAGACGTATTGACAGTTCCGCCAGCGCTTCGGCGCGTTCCTCGGAGCCGTCGAACCATCGGGCCAGTCGACCGGCGTGCGAGAAATCATGGCTGATGACCAGTGCATCGACGAGCGCATGCAGCTGCTGATCGACTCCTCGGTTTCCGGCGAGGGACCGGGGCGCGGTCTCAAGCGCGGCTTCCAGCAGCCTGAGGGCGCGGGCGGGATCGTGGCGGACGGCATGTTCCGCCACCACTCCCAGCGTTTCCGCCGCTCGCACGGGGGACTCGATCTCCGTGGCCATGCGCTCGGCCTCGTCCAGCGCACCGGCGGAGGCCAGGCCACCCGCCACGGAGGAATGGGCGTCGTACGGAATGTCCGGGCCATAGGCCGCCCGCAACAACTGCCACGCCCGTGCGGCCTCCCCCTCGCGCGCCCAGCCCTTGGCGAGGACGGTGGAGATGTCGGGCCCGATCTCGGGATGGGCATCGGCCAAGTCCTGCGCCTCCGCGAGAAGCCCACAGTCGACCAGGACCTTCAACACCTGTCGCCCCGCACGTAGCGCGTCATCGCTCGTGTCGGTTTCCAGAAGCGTGATGACACGTGTACTCGCCATCTTCGCCAGCCGCGCAGCCGACTCCGGTCGTGCCTGACGCAGGGCGAAGGCCACCGTCCACAGTTCCGCAACCCCATCAGGCGGTGCTTGAAGAGCCAGCTCCTCCATGTCATCGAACAGTTCTGCGGACCTGGCGGGACGCACCCTGGCGTAGGCCGTCGCGACCGTGGCCACCACGCCGGTCCACCCCCACAAGGCCAGCTGGTGCGCCTTCGTCAGCGCGTCGTCCAGTGTGCGATCGGCCAGCCGCGCGTCATGCGGGCGCACGGCTTCGGCTAGCTCCACGAACGCCTTGAGCACAGCGGGCGAGTGATCGATCCCGTACGCATCGGCCGTCATGTCGTCTTGCTCGGTGACGAGTTCCAGCGCTTCGGCGCCTCGGCCCAGCGCGGCCAGCGTGACAGCCGCCGCGTGGGTGATCTGTTGCAGCTCAGCTTCCTCCTGCGACGAGGTGGGGAACCAAACCCGGTACACGAGCGCCACGGCCTCCCGTGCCAGCTCGGCCGCGCGCCCATCGCCGCACTCGGCCATTGTCTGCGCCACTCCGACTAGGGAGCGGGCGCGGTCCTGCACATCGAAGACGCTTCGGGCCAGCCCCTCGGCGCGCCGCGCGTGTCCCAGCCGGGCCATGACGACGGGGAGATTCCACGGGAGAGAGCTGTTACGGCGGGACACCAAGCCCTCCGCCGCGCCCAGAGCGGCCAGCGTGCCGAGGTCGTCAGGGGCTTCGCGGGCGGCCATCGTGCGTACGGCGTCGATCTCGGCAAGAGCCGCCGCATCGCTGCCGGTCACCGCGCGCATGCGGTCCTGCCGCCGCGGATCGGTGGTCAGCACGGTGGCCCGGTCGACGTCGCCCAGGCCGCTCACCATGCGTGCGTACTGCTGCAGCAGATACGGCGGGGTTTCCTCCGGCCAGCCACGGCGCCGGTACTCGTCCGCCCAGCCGTGAACGCGCTCCAGGTACGGCCGCACGTCCGGGCCGAGCATCTCCGCCGCCGCCACGAACAGCGTCTCGTGCGCGAACAGATACCCCCGTTCGTCCAGATCCCGCGATGAGTGTCCCCGGCGACGCAGGATACGACCGAAGACACCGTTCACACGTTGCCGCACCGCGTACAGCTGGTGCCCCGTCAGCTCCCACAGATCCTCGGGGCGCAAAGAGCCCCGCGCGGCGGCCAGTAGGCCGACGATGTCCTTCTCCAGGTCGTCCCCGGCCAGCGCGCGCGACAGCTCGAACCGCGCGTCGTGCTCCAGATGCCGCGCATAGCCCGTACTGCTCAGCTGCCGTACGACGTCGCCCCGCAGCGGATGGCCGGACGCGACGTCCAGCGGAAGGCCGGGGTTGGGGCGGCTGGTGACCAGGACACGGACGCCCGGCGGCAGGCGTTCCGGGAGGAGGGAGGCGATGCTGGGGCCGGTGGCGCCGTCGCGCGCGGACTGGTCCTCGTCCAGGCCGTCCACGACGAGCAGCAGCGTGGCGCCGTCCTCGGCGACCCGCTCGGCGGCTTCGATCAGCAGCGCGCGGCGCTCTGTCTCGCGGACGCCGGGCGAGGCGTGCGGGGAGGGTTCGCGGCCGACGATCGCGGCCAGTTGGTGGACCACGGCCTCGGTGTAGGCGGTGCTGTCGGCCTGGCCCGCCAGCCGGGAGGTGATGAAGAACGACACCGGGACCACCCCGCGCGGCGGGTGCAGAGCGAACCACGACACCAGCGCGGTCTTGCCCGTCCAGGGACGGCCCTGCACCCAACGGTACGTTTCGGGCCCCGCGCAGAAGTCGACCAGCTCGCGCAGTTCCTCGGCCCGCCCCTTCAGCTCGGGCGGGGCGATGTCCCGCAGCAGGGCCTGGTAGCCCGCCTCGATCTGGCCTAGCCGTGACGGCGGGAGCACGTCCGGGAGGCCTGCGAGGGTGCTACTCAACTCTCGTTCGATAGAACCTAGTTGGTCGCCTGACAGCCGCTCCGCCCACCGGTCCGCCCGGCTCACGGCCAGCCGACCCGCGCCGTCGGCGTGGTGATGGGCGGCCACCACCCCCACGATCCGGTCGCCGCTGAAGACCGCCGCGCCCGACATGCCGTCCCAGGGGCCGTCCGGCGGGGGCACGCTCAGGTCGAGGGTGCCCTCGCGGCGGTTGGACAGGACCGCGCACGTGCCGTGCACATGCTCCGCGTCGCGGTACGGACGCCCGTCCTCGCCGCCGCGCATCTTGAAGGCCGGGAAGCCCATCGCACTGCACCGCAGCACCGCGTCCCGTTCGCCGACGCGGCCGAAGCGGGTGACGGGGACCTCATCCAGCGGGACAGCCAGAACCGCCACATCGGTGAGCGGGTGCTCGAAGCGCACCTCCGCTTCGAGCACCCGCTCCCCCGGCCGGTCCGCTTCGAACCGCACCCGTACGGACACCGCCGACGCCACGATGTGCGCCGCCGTCAGCACCCTGCCGGGCGCGACGAGATAGCCCGAGCCGCGACGACGCTCATCCGTCGCCGTCTCGACGATGATCTCGGCCACCCGCTCGGCCGTCAGCCCCGCCACCGCTCAGCCTCAGCGCTCCCCGGTCACCTCGGACCCGGAGATCCTGGCCGTCGTACGGGTGCCATCGGGCCCCGGAGCGGTGGGCTGGAGAGTGAGGGTGATGCGCTGGGTCTCGGACGAGGCGTACTTCCCGTCGCCACCGGCCTCGACCACCCAGAAGCGGACCTTCCCGCTCCCGCCCGCCTCCTTGGTGACCGCGACCGTGGCCTCGATCTCGATCGGGCCGACGTCGAACCGCAGCGACTCCCCCGCGCCCTCCGCCGCCGCGGCCGTGAGCTGCGCCCGCAACTCGCGGATCATCTCCGACAGTTCCACCATGGTCCCCCCTCGTCGTCACGCGGGACAAAACTCTACAAGGGGGCACCGACAACGGCGGTCAAGACAAGATCTCGAAGGAGTCGCCGTAGACCTTCCACTTCAGCGGCGGGTTCAGGTCGAAGTTCTTCGCGTTGAGGAAGACGCGCTGCGCGGTGTCGACCCGGCTGGTGTCGCTGTGCGCCTCCTCGCTCTGCATGGCCTTCTTGCGGGCGTCGAGGAAGGCGTTGAGATACGTGGTCTGGTTGCCGCCCTGGGCCGGGGTCTTGGCGTTGGACATGGCCGTCTTGCGTATGCCGCCGAAGCTGTACTTGCTGCTGCCCGGGCCGTGCATGACGATCGCGTCGTAGTAGATGAACTGGCCGAGCGTGCCCAGGCCGTCGTCCTTGCCCTGTTTGACGGACGGGTTGAAGTAGACGCGGTCGCGCTCGTGCTCCTGGGCGTCCTGGAACACCTTGTCGGCGGCGGCCGTCTTCCAGTCCTTGGTGAAGTTGGGGTCGAGGCCGCTGTGGGAGTCGCTGCCGTTGACCTTGCGCAAGGCGGGGAGGTACTTGGCGAGGACGTTGCCGGGCTTCTTCTCGGTGTAGTACTCGACGAGTTCCAGCATGTCGCCGGTGCCGGAGCAGAAGCCGATGATCCCGGCGGTGTAGCCGCGGCCGTCGCCTATGTCCTCGATGTACTTGAACTGGCCGCGCCAGTCCAGCGAGGAGTTCTCGGCGCTGGAGACCAGCTTCATGGCGATCTCCTTCTTGGCCGGATCGTCCAGGTTGGCCGCCACGCCCGTCTCCTGCGCCGAGGAGTGTACGGGGGTGGCGGCCTGACCCACTCCAACTCCGATGCCGGTGAACACCAGCGCGGCGGGTAACGCCACGGCCGCCGCCGTCAGGCCGATCCTTCTGGACATGGGGGACTCCGTTCGCTTGAGTCGTCCGTTAGGAATGTTTCCTAACCATTGAAGCGAGCGCGCCGCACCACCCACAAGGCTTTCGACTCAACTCGCCTGCTACGGCTGCGGAATGGGCACCGGCTGGTCGGTGTCGCCGTCCGGCTTACGGACCGGAGGCGTGGGTGTACGGACCTCCTCGGGGGCGCCCCCGGCGGCGCCCGGCGCCGCCACCGCCCGCCACCACGTCTCCAGCGGCAGCCCGCGCCCCGGCTCGAACGGCTGCCCCGGGCGCGGCACGGCCACGCTCGCGCCCGCCGCCCGGGCGGCGGTGACGGTGCCCTCGGCGGGCTCCTCCCACGGGTGCGGGGCCAGGTTGAAGGTGCCCCAGTGGATCGGCAGCACGATGCCCCGGGTGGGCTCGCCACCCTGGAGGTCGAGGTGGGCGCGCACGCCCTCCTCCGGCGTCATGTGGATGTCCGTCCAGAACTCGCTGTAGGCACCGATCTGGATCATGGTCGCGTCGAACGGCCCGTACGACGCCCCGATCTCCGCGAAGCCGGGGAAGTACCCGGTGTCCCCGCTGTGGAAGATCCGGTGCTCGGGTCCGGCCACCACCCAGGAGGCCCACAGCGTGTGCTGGGTGTTGCGCAGCGCGCGGCCGCAGAAGTGGCGGGCGGGGGTGGCGGTGAGCAGCAGCCCGGCCACATCGGTGGACTCGTGCCAGTCCAGCTCCGTCATCCGGTCCGCCGGTACGCCCCAGCGCTCCAGGTGCGCGCCGACGCCGAGGGGGACGACGAACACCGTGCCGGTGCGCACCAGCGCGCGGATCGTGGGCATGTCCAGGTGGTCGTAGTGGTCATGGGAGATGACCACCGCGTCGACCGGCCCCAGCTCCCGGAGCGGCACCGGGACCGGGTGCAGCCGCTTGGGCCCGACGGACGCGAACGGCGAACAGCGCTGGCCCCACACCGGGTCGAACAGCACCCGCCGCCCGTCGATCTCGGCGAGCACGCTGGAGTGGCCCATCCAGGTCAGCCGCAGCCCGGAGGCGGGCGGGGCGGCCAGTTCGGCGAGGGTGGTGGGGTACACCGGAATGGTCCCGGCGGGCGCCCGGCGTATGCGGTTCTCCTTGCGGAAGTACGTGGGCAGGAACTTCAGCATCGAGCCCGAGGGCGCGGTGCGGCCGTTGCCGCCGGGGTTGGTGAACACACCGTTCGCGAAGTTCGGCGACTGCCGGATGCGCTCCATCCGCTCCCCGGCCGGGTCCGCCCCGAAGGCGGCGGGGCGCAGGGCTGCGGCGAGCCGGGCACGCTGGGGGCTGGAACCGGTCACGGCACCTCCTGGGTGATGGGGAGCGACGGGCACCCCATGGCCTGTGCTGTTGTGCTGCTGCACTGTGACAACTCTCCCGATGGGTGACCTTGTTCCGGAAGGGGGCACCGGTTCTGTTCAGCTCGTTCTCAGGGCGTGTGAACGTCAGTGATCGCCGGTGAACGTCAGCAGCAGATGGTCCTCGACCGGGCGGTAACCGATCCGCTGGTAGAGGGCGTTGCTGGTGGGGTTGGCCAGGTCGGTGAAGAGCAGCACCCGCTCGGCTCCCGCCGTGCGCGCCGCCCGGCTCACGGCGGCCGTGACCGCGCCGCCGTAGCCGTGTCCGCGCAGCTCGGGCGGGGTGTAGACGAACGAGACCCGGACGGTGGCCGCGACCGCGCGGCTCACCGCGGCGGTGGCCACCGGCTCGCCGTCCACCTCCCAGAGCAGGGCGCCGTGGTGGCTGAGCCGGTCGTCCACCGTGCGCGCCACCTCGTCCTCGGGCAGCGCTCCGGTGTCGCGGCCGAACGCCGCGTACCAGCTCAGCAGCAGTTCGCGGTCGGCGGTGGTGGCCGCCCGGGCCCGCCCCCGTATCGCGGGCCCGGACGGGGTCAGGGTGTCCAGCCGGTACAGCCGCTGGACGTCCTCGGCCCGGCGGCCCTCCCCGGTGTGCCGCTCCCAGGCGTCCGCGAAGGCCTCGGCGACGGGGCGTACGCCGTTCACCCCGGTGAGACGGGCCCCGGTGAGACGTGCCCCGGCCAGGGTGCGGGCCAGCGCGTCCGCCGCCTCGGCGGGCATGGCGGAGAGCAGCGGCGGACGGGGCGGAGTACGGACGTACGCACCGTCCACGGCGCCCGAGGGCGCCCGCCACCAGCCGTAGACCGGCGGCTGGTCGCCGTAACGGCCACTGCCCGCCGCCGCCAGCGAGGAGACGACGGTGAGGAGCAGGGTGTGCTGGACCGGGCGGGCGCGCAGGTACGCGCCCGCGGCGGCCTGGAAGGCATCGAGGTCGGAGGTCGTCGTCCACGGCATGCGTTCCAGGCTGGCGGGCGCGGCCCGCCCGGCGCACCCTATTTATTTCGGCATCAGCAGCTCAGGTTCGAGCCCGGGGTGGTGCCGAGTATCTGGACCATCCGCTGGTACGCGTTGATCCGGCTCTGCACCTGGCCCGGGTTGCCGCCGTTGCACTCCAGGCTGCCGTTGATGCTGCGGATGGTCTCGCCGAAGCCGCGCTGGTTGACCATGGCGTTGTGCGGGGTCATGGTGCCCGGACCGGTCTGGGTGTTCCAATACCACAGGGCGGTCTTCCAGGACACCGCGGAGTCGTTCTGCACCAGCCAGGGGTTGCCCAGCAGGTCGATGCCCAGGGCGTCGCCCGCGGCCTTGTAGTTGAAGTTCCAGCTGAGCTGGATCGGTCCGCGGCCGTAGTACGCCGCCTGGCCCGCCGGGCAGCCGTACGGCCGGTTCCCGTCGCAGTAGTGCGGGTAGTTCGCCTGGTTCTGCTCGACGATGTGGACGAGACCGCCGGTCTCATGGCTGACGTTGGCGAGGAAGGCGGCGGCCTCCTGCCGCTTCACGGTGTCGCTGCCGGTGTTCGCGAAGCCGGGGTAGGCGCTCAGGGCGGCGGTCAGGCCCTGGTAGCTGTAGAAGCCGTTCCGGTTCGGGAACATCTGGTTGAACTGCGCCTCGCTCACGACGAAGCCGGAGTTCCCGCCTCCGCCGCCGCAGTCGAACGGCTCCCAGTACCAGGTGCTGATCACCGGGTCGTAGCCCGGGTTGTCGTGCTCGGCGCGGTAGTACTTGCCGTCGGTGTACCGGACGATGTCACCGGTCACGTACCACTTGCCCGCGACCCAGTTCGGATAGGTGCAGGCCGCGGGTGCGGCCGTGCCCGCCGCGTCGGCCGAATCCGCCGATGCGGAAGCCATGGGCATGCCAAACAGTAAGGCGCACACCGCCGCCAGCGCGGCGAACCACGTCGTGGCGCGTCTTCTCCACATGAGACCACCCCAATGCTCGTATTGTCGGAGGACACTCAATCGGCTTGGTCTATACCAGTCAAGGTCCAGACCAAGCCGATGTGGGGTGTGAGCGTCCGGCTCAGGTCTCGCGCTCCGGCACATACGTCTCGGCGTCCAGGCCGAAGGTCCAGGCCACGCCCTCACGGGCGGTCCGGGTGCGGGGCGGGACGCGCAGCCAGTACGTACGGCTCGTACCGTCCGGCTCGGGCGTGGAGTTGACCACCTCGACCATCGCCACCGGCTCGTCGTCCACCAGGTCGATGCGCCACAGCACACCCGTCTCGTCCCGGTGCACGGGCTGCGCCCCGGACTCGTCCAGATAGCGCTCGTAGCCGTAGTGCTCCAGCATCACCCGGCGCAGCTCCGCGTTCTCCTCCGCGCGGATGCGGTCCGGGGTCAGCCCGCCCAGCTGGTCGAGGAAGTCCGCGGGCACCGGCATACCGCGCCAGGCGTACAGCGCGAAGCCGTCGGGGAAGGCCAGCGCGGGGCCGTCGCCGCGGTCGAGGCGGCCCGCTTCGTCGCGGTGCAGCTCGACCGGGCGCTCCGCGATCACCACGGCCTTCTCGTACGGCCACCACCACCCGGCGGCGCGGGCGACCTCGGCGGGCCCGTCGAGCCCGCCGTCCGAATCATCGGCGACGGCGGCCAGCCACGGCGCGTCGTGCTGCCCCAGCACCGCGTCCAGCAGGGCGAGCCGGACGGCCGTCTCCTGGTCCGCGCGCTCCGTGCGCGTCCCCTCCGCCAGGGCCTCGATGACGCCGGTGCGGATGCGCTCGGTCAGCGCCCGGGTGACGTCCCACAGCGGCGCCCCGGTGAGCGCCCAGCGCTCGGCCCACCCGGACGGGCCCAGCGCGGTGTGCGCCCGCTCCCGGGCGCGCGCCCAGGGGCGGGTGCGCACCGCGTCCCGCACCGAGGCGCCCGCGGCACCCGCGACCGGCTCGATCCCGGCGGCGGCGAGGGTGTCGGCGGCCCGCTCGGCGGCCTCGCCGGGCAGCCCCTCCCCCTGCCCGGTGAGCAGCAGCGCGACCGCCGTGGCCGCGAGCGGCGAGCCGGTCCACACGATCCGCTCCGGCGGCGCCAGCCCTGCCGCTTCGTACGCCAGCCGGATGCCCGCCTCGGCCGCCTCCCGGTCCGCGTGCCCGGTCGCCGCGGCCACCGCGCGCCAGTCCACACCCAACGCCATCTGCGTCATCGTCATGAGTCCTCGTCCCCCGCTTTCAGTCCGCCACGACGCGCACAGCGCCCGGCACGTACTCCCGCTGACGCACCACCCGGTACCACCCCTTGGGCAGCGGTATCGCCGCGTGCTCCTCGTGCACCACCCGCCCGCCGTCCGGGAGATGGAGATACGAGGCGCCGAACGGCCCCGCCTCGCGCACCAGCGTGCCCGGCCCGACCACCGCGTGGGCGTGCCCGGTCACCTCGCCGAGCGCCAGCACCAGCCGCCCCCGCCCGTCCCTGGGCTGCTGCGGCAGCGCCTCGGCGCCCGGCGGCAGCGACTCCCGCGCCACCGGCACGATCAGGACGTCTCCCTGTCGGTACATGCCCTCCCCTTCCGTCGATGGTCCCGACGGTACGCAGGGGGTCTGACAACGCCGCCGACAACGGCTCCGACAACGCCCGCCGTCAACAGCCGCCGGGGCGGCTGTCGGTGGGGCTTGGTACAACTCTTCGCACGCCTTTCGGAACCGGGCATGCCCACTCGAACCCATGGGGAGAAACCCGCGCCATGAGCTACACCGCATACCTGACGGAACTGCACGGCCTTCCGGTCTTCGACTTCCCGCTGCCCGACGACGAGGATCCGCGGCTGCCCGAGCCGGAGGCCGCAGCCTGGCGCATCTCCTACAACCCCTACACCGAGGAGTCGGACGAGAACTTCGAGGACCGCTTCGAGCGGTTCCTGACCACGGTCGCCCCCTCCCGGGTGCGGGCGCTCATCATCGGTCAGTGGGGCGAGGCGGAGGAGGAGGACGACTCGGCGATGATCGTCGACCTGCTGGTGGCCGCCAAGGACCGGCTGACCGCCCTCGAAGCGGTCTTCATCGGCGATCTGGAGCCGGAGGAGGCCGAGATCTCCTGGATCCAGCAGTCCGATGTGACCCCGGTCCTGGACGCCTACCCCGGGCTGCGGGAGCTGGGCATCCGCGGCGGCAGCGGCCTGCGGTTCCCCGTCGTCACCCACCAGAATCTGCGCAGGCTCCGCTTCGAGACCGGCGGGCTGCCCGGCGAGGTGGTGCGCGGTGTCGCCGGAAGCGAGCTGCCCGCCCTGGAGTACCTGGAGATGTGGCTGGGCGTCGAGGGTTACGGAGGCGATGCCACCGTCGGCGACCTCGCGCCGCTGCTCTCCGGTGGCCGCTTCCCCGCGCTGCGCCATCTCGGCCTGCAGAACAGCGAGATCCAGGACGAGATCGCCGCCGCCGTCGCCTCCGCGCCCGTCGTCGCCCAGCTCACCTCGCTCGATCTGTCCATGGGCGTGCTCACCGACGAGGGCGCGGCGGCGCTCCTGGACGGCCAGCCGCTCACCCACCTCCGGCGGCTCGACCTGGACCACAACTACTTCTCGGAGGCGGTGGAGCAGCGGCTGCGCGACGCCCTGGAGCCGTCCGGGGTGGAGGTCGCGCTGTCCGAGAAGGGCGACGAGGACGAGTACAACGGCGAAGTCGACCGGTACACGGCCGTCGCCGAGTGAGGGCCGCCGCGCAACAGACATCCGCCCCACGTAAGGAGTGTCCGGTCGTGATCGGCAACTATCTGGATTCCTTCATCGGCCTGCCCGTCTCCCACTTCAGCGGCGCGGACTCCGTAGCCGACGTCACCGATCTGCCGTCCGCCGACTCCGTCGCCTGGCGCATCGATTCCGGCTGGAATGACGGCAACCCGTTCACCGAGGTGTGGACGGAGTTCCTGGACATCGTGGCGGCGGACCGTGTCCGCGCAGTGATCGTCGGCAGCTGGTGGGGCAGCGAGGACTACTCCACTGTGCGTCCGGTGCTCGACGCCCTGATCGCCTCCGCCGACCGGCTGCCCGCGCTGCGCGCGCTGTTCCTCGCCGACGTGATGTCCGAGGAGTGCGAGCTGTCCTGGCTGCCGATGGACGACGTCACGCCCGTACTGGAGGCCTACCCGCTCCTGGAGGAGTTCACGGTGCGCGGCTGCGGCATGGGAGACCTCGCCTTCCGGCCGGTGCGCCACGAGCGGCTGCGGTCGCTGCGGTTCGAGTCCGGCGGGCTGCCGGGCGAGATCGTCCGCGCGGTGGGCGCGAGCGAACTGCCCCGGCTGGAACACCTCGCGCTGTGGCTGGGGGTGGAGCAGTACGGGGGCGATGCCACGGTCGCCGATCTCGCGCCGATCCTCACCAGTGGCCGTTTCCCCGCGCTGCGCCATCTCGGGCTGCAGGACAGCGAGATCCAGGACGAGATCGCCGCCGCAGTCGCCTCCGCGCCCGTCGTCGCCCAGCTCACCTCGCTCGACCTGTCCATGGGCACGCTCGGCGACGAGGGCGCGGCGGCCCTGCTCGACGGCCAGCCGCTCACCCACCTGGACCGGCTCGACCTGCACCACCACTATCTGTCCGACGCGATGACGCGCCGGGTGTGCGACGCGCTGGCGCCCTCCGGGGTCGAGGTGGACGTATCGGAGCAGGAAGAGACCGAGATCTGGGACGACCTCAGTGACGGTGAGGAGGAGTTCCGCTTTGTCGCCGTCTCCGAATAGCCCACGGTTCGCCGTCGTCGGCAACCCCGGCCATCGCCGCGTGGAGATGTTCACCGACGCCGCCCTGGCCGCCGGGCTGGCCGCGCCCCGGGTGCTGGCCTGGCGCGATGTGCTGTGCGGCGGCGCGGAGTTCGAGCCGGGCGAGACCGTGCGGATCGACTCGCCCGGCGAGGACCCCGAGGTGGACGCCCTGCTGCGGGGCGCCGGGGACCCCACCCGGGTCGAGGGCACCGCCCGCTGGTACGCCCGCCTCACCGACGCCGTACGGGCCGTCGCGAAGGCCGCGAACACGGCGGACGCGACGCTGCTGGACGACCCCGGTGAGCTGGCCGTCCTCTTCGACAAGCGGCTGTGCCACGGGGTGCTGGACGCGGCCGGTGTCCCCGTACCGTATGCGCCGACCTCCGGTCCCGGGGCACCACCGGTGCGCGGCTGGGACGACGTACGGGCCTCGCTCGGCGAGGGCGGCATGCACCGCGCGTTCATCAAGCTCGCGCACGGCTCGTCCGCCTCCGGGGTGCTCGCGATCGAGTACGCGGGCCCGGGCCGCATCCGCGCCACCACTTCGGTGGAGCGGGCGGAGGACGGCGCGCTCTTCAACTCGCTGCGGGTGCGGCGGTATGACACGGAGCGGGAGATCGCCGCGATCCTGGACACACTGGCCCCGGACGGGCTGCACATCGAGCGCTGGCTGCCCAAGGCGTCCCAGCACAAGCGCGCCGCCGATCTGCGGGTGGTGGTGATCGGCGGCCGGGCGACCCACGCCGTCGTACGGACCAGCCGCTCCCCCATGACCAACCTCCACCTCGGGGGCGTACGCGGCGATCTGGCCGCCGCCCGCGCGGCCGCGGAGGCAGCCGGAGTGGAGTGGCGCACGGTGCTGGGCACGGCGGAGCGGGCGGCGGCCTGCTTCCCGGACACCCTGTGCGTCGGCGTGGATCTGCTGCCCGGCACCGGGTGGCGGCGGTTCGCGGTCGGCGAGGTCAACGCCTTCGGTGATCTGCTGCCCCGGCTGACCGGGCTGCCCGGCAGCGGCGCCGAGGGCCAGGACACGTACGCGGCGCAGATCGCCGCCGTGATCCGCGCACCCGGGGAGGCAAGCCACGATGTCTGAACCGGAACTGTCTGAACCACAACTGTCTGAACCGACCCTGACCGAGCCCGATATGAACGCGGTCGTGGGCAGCCACGACCTGCTGCTGGTCACCCTCGACACCCTCCGCTACGACGTCGCCGCCGAACTCGCCGCCGCCGGGCGGCTCCCCCACCTGACCGCCCGGATGCCGGGCGGGGTCTGGGAGAAGCGGCACGCTCCCGGCAGCTTCACCTACGCCTCCCACCAGGCCATGTTCGCCGGATTCCTGCCCACCCCGGCCCGGCCGGGCCCGCACCCGCGGCTGTTCGCGGCGCGCTTCGCGGGCAGCGAGACCACGGCGGAGGGTACGTATGTCTACGACGCCCCGGATCTGGTGACCGGGCTCGCGGCGGCCGGGTACCACACGGTGTGTATCGGCGGTGTCGGCTTCTTCACCAAGCGCCCCCCGATGGGCTCGGTGCTGCCCGGCTACTTCCAGGAGAGCCACTGGGAGCCGGAGTTCGGCGTCCCCTCCCCCACCTCCTTCGAGGCGCAGATCGCGTGCGCCGAGCGGGTCATCGGGGATCTGGCCCCGGACCGGCGGCTGTTCCTCTTCGTCAACGTGTCCGCACTGCACCAGCCCAACTGGTTCCATCTGCCGGGCGCGACCCGCGACAGCGGGGACACCCGCGCCTCCCATGCCGCCGCGCTGGAGTACGTGGACCGCCACATCGGCCGTCTCTTCACCGCGATGAGCGGCCGCGGCCCCGGCTTCGCGATCGTCTGCTCCGACCACGGCACCGCGTACGGCGACGGCGGCTACACCGGCCACCGGCTCGGCCACGAGGCCGTCTGGACCGTGCCGTACACCCACTTCTTCCTTGGGACCCGATGAACACCGCCACCATCACCACCACCGTCCGCCCGTACCAGTCGTACGTCTACGCCTATCCGCACAAGACCGCGTACGACGAGCTGCCGGACCGGCCCGCGCTGCGCGGGCTGTGGGCGGACGAGCCGAAGGACGCGCTGTCGCTGTATCTGCACATCCCGTTCTGCGAGGTGCGCTGCGGCTTCTGCAATCTCTTCACCCGGATCGGCGCCCCGGACGGCCTCACCACGGCGTATCTGGACGCGCTGGAGCGCCAGGCGGACGCGGTGTCCGACGCGCTCGGGGACGGTGCCCGGTTCGCCGCCGCGGCCTTCGGCGGCGGCACCCCGACGTTTCTGGAGGCGGTCGAGCTGGAGCGGCTGTGCGACATCGCCGAGAAGCGGATGGGCGCGGATCTGGCCGCCGTGCCGCTCTCCGTCGAGGCGTCCCCGGCCACCGCCACCGCCGAACGGCTCGCGGTGCTCGCCGCGCGCGGTACGACGCGGCTGAGCCTGGGCGTGCAGAGCTTCGTGGACGCGGAGGCGCGTTCGGCGGTGCGGCCGCAGCGCCGGGCCGATGTCGAGGCCGCGCTGGCCCGGATCCGCGAGGCGGGCATCCCCGTCCTCAACATCGACCTGATCTACGGCATCGACGGCCAGACCGAGCGCAGCTGGCTGCGCTCCCTGGACGCGGCCCTCGCCTGGCACCCCGAGGAGCTGTATCTCTATCCCCTCTACGTCCGCCCGCTGACCGGCCTCGGCCGCAAGGAGGCCGCCGAGACGGACCAGGAGTGGGACGAGCGGCGGCTGCGGCTGTACCGGCTGGGCCGGGACCATCTCCTCGCGCGCGGCTATGAGCAGGTCTCGATGCGCATGTTCCGCCGTACGGACACCCCCGCCCCCGCGTCCGGCGGCGAGGATCACGCCTGCCAGACGGACGGCATGATCGGCCTGGGCTGCGGCGCCCGCTCGTACACCTCCGGGCTGCACTACTCCTTCGACTACGCGGTCGACATGCGGGAGATACGCGGCATCATCGACGACTATGTCTCCCGCCCCGAGGCCGACTTCGGCCACGCCGAGCATGGCCGGGTGATCACCGGCGACGAGGCCCGCCGCCGCCATCTGCTCCAGTCCGTCCTGCAGGCCGACGGCCTGGACGTGGCCGCGTACCGGGCGCGGTTCGCCGCCGACCCGGCCGAGGACTTCCCCGAGGAGCTGGCCCGGTTCGCCGCGCGCGGCTGGCTGGACCCTGCCGCGCCGCACGGCTGGCTGAGGCTGTCGCCGGAGGGGCTGGCGCACTCCGACGCGCTCGGCCCCGAGCTGTTCTCCCCCGCCGTGCGCGCCGCGATGGCCGCGTACGAGGCGAAGTGAGCCGGGACGCCACCATGGACCTGACGATCCTCTACCGGGGCCCGCTGGCCTCCTGCGACTACGACTGTCCGTACTGCCCGTTCGCCAAGCGGCGCGACAGCCGGGAGGCGCTGCGCGCCGACCGGGCCGCGCTGGAGCGCTTCACGGCATGGGCCCGCGAGCAGTCGGGCGACCGGCTGTCGGTGCTGTTCACGCCGTGGGGCGAGGGGCTGACCCGCTCCTGGTACCGCCGCGCGCTCACCGAGCTGAGCCGTCTTCCGCACATCGAGCGGGTGGCGATCCAGACCAATCTGAGCTGCCGCACCGACTGGACGGCCGGGGCCGACCCGGACACGCTCGCGCTGTGGTGCACGTACCACCCGGGCCAGACGCCGTACGACCGGTTCCTGACCAAGTGCCGGGAGCTGACCGTACGCGGAATACGCCACAGCGTGGGGATCGTCGGTCTCCCGGACCATCTCGACGCGGCCCGCAGGCTGCGCGCCGAGCTGCCCGAGCAGGTCTATCTGTGGGTCAACGCGGCGGACGGCCACACCTACACGGACGCGGAGGCCGCCGACTGGACGGCGCTCGACCCGCTCTTCGGCTACAGCCGCCATCCGCACCGGAGCGCCGGTCTGCCGTGCCGGACCGGCGCCTCGGTGGTCTCGGTGGACGGCGACGGCACGGTGCGCCGCTGCCACTTCGTCCGCACGGAGCTGGGCAATCTGTACGACGGCTCGTACCGGGCGGCGCTGCGGCCCCGGGCCTGTCCGCTCGCCGTGTGCGACTGCCACATCGGCTACGTCCATCTGGAGTCGCTGCCGCTGTACGACATGTTCGCGGGCGGGGTCCTGGAGCGGATCCCCGCCCGCCTCCCCGTTCAGTCCTTGCGCCCGACGCCGCCGTAGATGCCGACATGCCCAAGGGCCCCGGCCTCGGGCGGCGGCCCGTCCGGGCGCCACAACGGCGCCCGCACCAGCCCCGGTTCGAGCAGCGTGAACCCGTCGAAGAACGGAAGGATCTCGGCGTGACGGCGCAGGCTCAGCTCGGCGGTGGACTTCCGGTACACCTCGTCGGCCACCTCGTCGGGGCCGTGGAAGTCCAGGGTGCCGTGGCTGATGACCAGATGGCTCGCCGAGGCCATCGGCTCGGTCAGGGTGGCGATGATCCCCGCCGGATCCTCCGCGTCCGAGACGAAGTGGAGGACCGCGACCAGCAGCAGTGCCACGGGTTCGGTGAAGTCGATGTTGTCGCGCACCGCCGGATGCGCCAGGATCTCGGCGGGTCCGCGCGTGTCGGCCAGCGCGAAGTGGGTGCCCGGGGTGCTGGTCAGCTTGGCGTCCGCGTGCGCGGCGACGATCGGGTCGTTGTCGATGTACACCACGCGGGTGTCCGGGGCGATCTCCCGGGCCACTTCATGGGTATTGGGCGAGGTCGGTATGCCCGTCCCGATGTCGATGATCTGCCGTATGCCGCTCGCCACCACCGTACGGACGGCGCGCAGCAGGAACGCGCGGTTGGCGCGGGCGCTGTCGAGGATG
The DNA here is from genome assembly GCF_042731515.1 of Streptomyces sp. NPDC059850. NCBI lineage: Bacteria > Bacillati > Actinomycetota > Actinomycetes > Kitasatosporales > Streptomycetaceae > Streptomyces > Streptomyces sp. NPDC059850. The sequence goes on along the minus strand of NZ_JBHWJI010000024.1, from coordinate 80,290 downwards.
TCCGGGGACTGCCCGATGATGCGCTCGGCGGCCTCGCGGTCGATCTCGTAGTTGTCCTTTCCCCCCAGGTAGTAGTCGTACATCCGGGCCGGATGCGGTCTGCTGGTGTCGATGTCCTGGCCGGATATCCCCGTGCCGGAGATGCGCGACGCGGATAATCGCTGGCCGGGTAATCGCTGGTCCGCTGATGGTCGGTCGGTCACACCATGTCCCCTTGTCAGTCCCCCTCGTTCCCCCTCGGCCGCCCTCGTCGCACGGGCGTCACAAGAGCAGGAAGTCGGCGTCGCCGGCCTTCGCCCCCTGGATGAAGCGCTTCATCTCCAGGTGCGTGTAGATCAGTGCCGGTCCGTCCGGGTCGGTCGACTGGCGCAGCGCCACCCGGCCGTCCTTGAGCCTCATCGCCTCGACGCAGCTTCCCCCATTGCCGCCACTCCACGGCTTGTGCCAGCCCTCGGAACCGAGGTCCCTGGCCGGCATGCCGCTGTAGACGCGGCTCGCGCATATGCGATCCATCGTTCAGATCTCCTTGCGAATGCCACTCAGAATGGCCTGAGTGGTCTGTGCAGGCGCGGCCTGCGCGCACATCCGGTCCAGGGCCTCCAGGAACGCCGAGACGTCATCGCGCTGGTCGAAGTAGGAGCCGCTCACGAGCGTCTCCGTGTACGCGATGTCGGGCAGCTCCGGGATCGGGAACCGGAAGATATGGAAGGGGCCGTACATCGCCGGGTGCGGTCCGGCGTCGAACGGCATGACCTGCAGTCTGATCTGGGGTGAGTCGGCGACCTCGATGAGCCGCCCGATCTGGGCCCGCATGGTCTCGGACCCGCCGATGGGACGGCGCAGCACCGTCTCGTCCATCACCACCCACAGCATGGGCGGATCCGGGCGGCGCAGCAGGGCCTGCCGCTCCATCCGCAGCGCGACGTTGCGCTCGATCTCCGTCTCGGGGGCGTGCGGCATGCCCGCGCGGAGCACCGCGCGGGAGTAGTCCTCGGTCTGCAGCAGCCCGGGGATGTAGTGCGGTTCGTAGGCGCGGATGAGGTTGGCCTCGACCTCAAGGCTGACGAACGTGTTGAACCAGTCGGGCAGTACGTCCCGGAACCGGTGCCACCAGCCGTTCTTGTTGGCCTCCTTCGCGAGGGAGAGGAAGGCCTCGACCTCTTGGGGGTCGGTGACGCCGTAGGTGCGCAGCAGCTTCTCGACGTACGGGAGCTTCAGGCCGACCTCGGCCTTCTCCATGCGCCGGATCGTGGCATGGGTGACGTCGAGCGCCCGCCCGGCCTGTTCGAAGGAGAGTCCGGACTTTTCGCGAAGGTCCTGGAGCCGCTTGCCGAGCACGACCCGCAGGACGGTCGGGGCACCGCCCGACCGCGCATCCGCCACTATCGTCCCCCTCCACTTACTGTCACAGCACAGCAGTCTGGCACGGGCTCAGCTTTCGGAACAGTCTGTCCTTGCGATTCTGTAATTTACAGACTGAACCTTGTCACAAGCGATCGTGACAGAGCATAGTTACGGTGTGGCTCCTTCCTACGAGGCTCTCCGGTTAGGGCACAGCGGCTCGACGGTCGCTGCGTGCCTTCAGGACGCGTTTCGTCTCCCGGCGCTGAGCACGTCCGTCGCGGAGGCGAGAAGGCATGTCGTCCTGCGGCTGCGCTCATGGGGTGTCGACCAGGACACCCGTGACAGCGCCGAATTGGTGGTCTCCGAGCTGTTCACCAACGCGGTCCGGCACACCTCAAGCGATGAGGTGCGCTGTTCGTTGCAGCTGATGGGGACCCGATTGCGGCTCGAAGTGGCCGACCAGGGATGCGCGCGCACGGTGCCGCAGGCGCGGTCGTCGGTGAGCGTGGACCAGGAGGGCGGACGCGGGCTGATGCTGGTCGAGGCCCTGTCCCAGGCCTGGGGCGTACGGCCCCACACGGGCGGCGCGGGCCGCGCCGTATGGGCCTACCTGGCCTGAAGCGCCCTCACCGCAGCGGCGAACGCCCTCACCGCAGCGGCAGCAAGTCCGGGCGCTTGGGCTCCACGTGGTCTCCGGACGACACCCCGCGCAGCCGTCGCCCGATCCACGGCACCAGATACTCGCGCGCCCAGTGGATGTTGTCCCGGCGCACCTCGGCCGGGGTGCGCTGCCCGTCGTCCGGCCACGGCTGGTCGGGGTCGGCGGGCACCTCGAGGCCGAGGACCTGACCGGCGCGCAGCGCGACCCGGGTGTGTCCGTCCGGCGACAGATGGAGCCGGTCGTCGTCCCAGGCCCGCCGGTCCTGCACCGAGCGCAGCGACCACAGGTCGAGCACCGGGCAGTCGTAGCGGTCGGCGATCGCCCGCACATGGGCGGTGTACGTGGCGATCTTGCCCCGCAGATGGCGGAGGACCGGGATCCCCCGGGTATCGAAGCCGGTGCACAACAGCACGGTGGGCACCCGGGAGGTGAGGTCCGCGACGGCGGCCTCGTAGCGCCGGGCGACATCGTCGGGATCGCTGCCGGGCCGCAGGATGTCATTGCCGCCCGCGCAGAAGGTGACCAGGTCGGGGCCGAGATCGACCGCCCGGGGCACCTGCTCCTCGACGATCGGGTCCAGGAGCCGGCCGCGCACGGCGAGGTTGGCGTAGCGGAAATCGTGTTCGGGCCGTCGGTCGGAGAGCAGGACGGCGAGCCGGTCGGCCCAGCCGATGAACACGCCGTCCGGTCCGGGATCGCCAACGCCCTCGGTGAAACTGTCCCCGATGGCTGCGTACGACCCGATCACTTCACGGTTGAGTCTTTGCGAATCGTCTGCCACATCCGGACATCATTCACCCCGACACGTGACCTACGCCACCGTAACCAGCCCTTGACCAGGGGTGAGTTATCCCACCTAGTCAGTTCGGCGGAGGTGGAATACGGCGGCGTCCAGGTCGCCGCGCAGCCCGGTGCGCAGACCGTGATGGGCGAGCACCGCGCCTCGGTGGACGGTCCCGGTGGCCAGGTCCTCGTACTGCGCGGACGCGTCGAGGCCGCGCAGCCGCAGCGGGAGCGGGGGTTCGCCGAAGCGCTGCGCGTGCAGCCACGCCAGCACGACGGTCTCCTCGCCGTGTACGTACTGCACCGCGCTGAGCCCGCCGCCGCCCGGCGGCCGCAGCCGGTACTGCTCACCGTGCTGGACGACGGGCCGGATCCGCTTGTAGAGCGCCACCCAGTCGCGGGCCTCCGTCAGTTCGGCCTCGCTCCACTTCGTCAGGTCGCCGCCGACGCCCAGCACCCCGGCCATCGCGCTGATGAAGCGGAAGCGGAGCCCGCTCTGCCGCTGGTTGCCCATGACGTTGGGGCTGTCGGTGACCCAGGCGGCCATCACCCGGGCGGGGTGCAGCTGGCTGAAGCCGTGCTGGATGGCGAGGCGGTCCAGCGGGTCGGTGTTGTCCGAGGTCCATACCTGGTCGGTGCGGCCGAGGATGCCCAGGTCGATCCGGCCGCCGCCGCCCGAGCAGGACTCGAAGGCGACCCCGGGATGGGCGGCGCGCAGCCGCCCCAGCAGCTCGTACAGCCCGTGGACATGCTCGATGCCCAGCCGCTGCGGATACGGGTCGCCGGGCCAGCCGGGGTCGGTGAAGGAGCGGTTGAAGTCCCACTTCACATAGTCGATGGGCGCGCTGCTGAGCAGAGTGTCCAGCCGCTCCCACAGATACGCGCGGACATCGGGCCGGGCGAGGTTGAGCACCAGCTGGTTGCGGAATTCGGTGCGGGTGCGGCCGGGGTGGTGCTGCACCCAGTCGGGGTGGGCGCGGTAGAGGTCGCTGTCGGCGTTGACCATCTCCGGCTCGACCCAGATGCCGAACCGCATGCCCATCGCGTGCACCTCGTCGGCGAGCGGCCCCAGCCCGTGCGGGAAGCGGTCCGGGTTGGGGGTCCAGTCGCCGAGCCCGGCCCGGTCGCTGGTACGGGACCCGAACCAGCCGTCGTCCACGACGAACAGCTCGACGCCGAGACCGGCGGCGAGCCGGGCGAGGGAGCGCTGCTGCTCCTCGCTCACCTCGAACTCGGTGGCCTCCCAGGAGTTGTAGAGGACCGGCCGGTCCTCGTCGGCGCCGGGGATGACGTGGGCGCGCTGCCAGGCGTGCCATGCGCGGCTCGCGGCCCCGAAACCGCCGTCGGTCCACAGCCCCGCGAAGACCGGGGTGGTGTACGACTCGCCGGGGGCCAGGAGCAGCAGCCCCGACTCGTCGTGGCCGACGCCGCCGACGGTCTGTACGGTGCCGTCGGCGAGCCGCTGGACGGCGATCCGCCAGGACCCGGACCAGGCGAGCGCGCAGCTGTGCACCTCGCCGCTCTCCTCGGTGGCCGTCCCGTCGTCGATCGCGATCCAGGGCAGATGCTGATGGCTGGTGTGGCCACGGCGGCTGCCGATGACCTTCTCGCCGGGGGTGAGATCGGTGCGGGCGAGCTGGCTCTCGGCGGCCCACCGCCCGTACAGATGGCTCAGCCGCCGGTGCTCGCCCACCGGCAGCGACCAGGCGGCGGAGTCGGCGCGCAGCAGCTCCAGCGGGGCGTCTTCCTCGGTGCCGGTGTGGGTGAGGGTGGTCCACCGCTCGATGACGTCGCCGTCGTCCCGCATCCGGTAGTGGAGGGTGATGTCGAGGTGGTGCAGCGGGTCGTGGAAGCGCAGCCGCAGCTCATCGCCGCTGATGGCGCTCTCTTCGAAGCGCCACTCGGTGCCCCGTACGCCCGCCGCGCGGACAGAGCGGACGGACAGGGCGGGGCGTACGAAGCGCGGGCCGCCCTCCACCGGGTACTCCTCGCGCCCGTCCAGCGGTGATTCGAAGCCCCGGTCGGCGGGCAGAGGTTCGGCGGCGAGGGCCTCGGCGTCCGGGACCGTGAGGCGCGGGCCCCAGTGAAGATGGAGCAGGGCGTCCTCATCGGTGAGGTGCAGGGCGTAGCTGCCGCGTCGCCCCGAGAGCAGCCAGAGCCGACCGTTTCCGCCGGTTTCAATCATCACACGTCCCCAATTCCCCACAGGTATCAACATCATCGGGCAGGGTGCGTTCGCACGGCAATGGCCTGCGTCACGGTCGGCCGAACCGATTGCAGCAGGAACCCAATGTCGTATGGTCAGCAGAGCCCGCCTCGTCGACGAGCGGCGTGGCGGTTCGATCGTGAGGAGCGCCCGTGACGCAGCCGTCGCCGCAGGTCCCGCAGGCCGAACCCCAGCTGGTGGGGGTCCGCAACTTCCGCGACGTCGGCGGGCTGCCGACCTCCGACGGCCGTCGCGTACGGCCCGGCGTGCTGTTCCGCAGCGGCCACCTCGCCCACGCCACCGACAGCGACGCGGCCTTCCTCGACTCGCTCGGCCTGCACACCGTCTTCGACTTCCGCAACGCGGCCGACATCAAGCTGGAGGGCCCGGACGTCTCCCTCACCGGCGTGCGGAACGTGAACCTCCCGCTGTCCGACCCGGCCGACGGCGCCGGGTTCTGGACCATGGTGCGCGAGGGCGACCTCAACACCCTGCGGGAGCTGCTGGACGACGGGCGCGCCGAGCGGCGGATGATCAACGCGTACCGGGCCATCATCACCAGCCGCATCGTCGAGCACGGCCGGGTGCTCGGCGCCATGGCGGAGGACAGCTCGCCCGCGCTGATGCACTGTTCGGCGGGCAAGGACCGGGCCGGTCTCTCGGTCGCGGTGACCCTGCTGGCGCTCGGGGTCGAGCGGGAGGCCATCGAGGCCGACTATCTGGAGTCGGCTGCCGCCCACCGGCGCTACAAGATCTGGCGCAAGGGCCCCTCGGACGGCTCCGACCCCATGTCCCCGGAGGTGCTGGAGCTGCTGAGCCCGCTCTTCGACGCGCGCCCCGCGTATCTGGCGGCCGCCTTCGAGACGATAGAGGAGACCTGGGGCACCACCGAGCGCTATCTCGCCGAGGGCCTGGGCCTGACCGCCCCGCAGCGCGGACGGCTGCGGGAGCGGATGCTCACCGGCTGACGCAACCGGGCGAGTCAGCCGAGGCCCGGAGGACCCCACGGTGTGTCGACCCCGGCCTCGGGCTCGGTGACCCAGCCCGCCGTCAGCACCAGACCGCTGTCCCGGTGCACGGCCAGGAAGCCGAACGGGCGGTCGTACGTCACCGTGATCCGCTTCGCCGTCCGCTGCGGCGGGCCCCCGCCCGGCGCCATCGCCAGTGCGGTCACGGCCGCCGCCCAGAAGCCCTCGGCGCTGAACGACGCGGTGATGGACTGCTGCCCGGAGGAGATCGCCAACGGGTTCGGGCTGATCCCCGGGAAGTGTCCCCGGGAGTCGTCCTGGGCGCTGCGCAGCCCGAACAGCTCCGCGTGCCGCAGCAGATCGTGCTCGGCGGACACGGTGAACTGCGGGGTGGTGAGGGCAACCGTCGGGGTCTCGTCCCAGCTCGGAGCCGCCTCGACCGTGACGCCGGGCCCCGCCTCGCCGTACGGCAGCGACGCGCCGCCCCACCCCGGGTACCGTCCGGCCACCGCGCCGATCCCGGCCTCCAGCACCTGGCCGCCCGGTACGCCCTCGGCGCCGAGGACCAAGTGGACGTCCAGCCCGTTGTCGCCCGCGACCCCGGACAGGGTGAGCGGTCCGGCCGGGGTGTCGGGGATGATCCGCAGCACCCCGTCCACATCGTCCGTCGTCCGGCGCAGACCGGCCAGCGACCGACCGCGCCACGGCCCGCTCGTAGGCGTCAGCATCCCGGGATGGAACGGCAGGCGCCAGGCCGTCTTCAGCAGGAGCGCCCCGGCCAGCACCAGCTGGGTGTCGGGCGTCAGCGGCGCGGGCATCTTGTCGATCGCGCCATCGGTGTGCCGGGCGGCCCACGCGTCCAGCTCCTGGCGGTCGCGCTCGGAGTCGCCGGTCAGGACGGACCGTACGCCCTGCGGAAGCTGAGCCTCCCATTCGGGCCGCACCGGCAGGTCGCGATGGGTCCACAGTCCGGTGGCCGCCGCCACGCCGTCCATCGCGCCCATCGCCTCGACGACCTCGCGGCCGAGCGCCGTCGCGCCGTCCGCGCCGACGCCGAGCGCGCTCTCCAGCTCGGCGCGGGCCGGGCCGTCGGCCGTACCCGCGAGCAGCGCGAGCAGCGGCCAGGCCGCCGCGCCGGTGAGGGCCGTGGACTCCGTGTCCGAGACGACGGCCCGCACCCACCGCCCGGTCAGCGCGTTGACGGCCTCTGCAGCGGCCACGTCGGCCATGTCCCGGTCCCCCACTCTCGTCAGCGGTGGGCGACCGCCTGCTTGACGAGAGTCCGCCCGAACTCCCACATCAGCCCGCCGCCCCCGTGTGCGTCATCCATGACCGCTGTGAACGCCTCGACGAAACGGTCCACTTCCCGCTCGCCGATGATCAACGGCGGAATCAGCTTAATGACCTCCAGATGGTCGCCGGAGACCTGGGTGAGGATGCGATGGCGCTGCAGCAGCGGCACCACGACCATCTGCGCGAACAGGCCCTTGCGCGCGGCCTGCAGCATCGCCCAGCGGCCGCGCAGCCCGAGCGAGGACGGCTTGCCGAACTCGATGCCGATCATCAGCCCCCGGCCGCGTACGTCGTGCAGCAGCTCATAGCGGTCGATCAGCGCGGAGAGCCGGTCGCGCAGCAGCTCGCCGGTGCGGCGGGCGTTCGCGACGATCTGTTCGTCCTCCATGACGGCGAGGACGGCGAGCCCCGCCGCCATGGCCTGCGCGTTGGCCCCGAAGCTGGCGGAGTGCACCAGCACCCGGTCCATGGACGAATAGACCTTTTTGAAGATCCAGTCCTTGCCGAGGGTCGCGCCGACCGGGATGTAGCCGCCGGACAGCGCCTTGGCCACGCACACCAGGTCCGGTTCGACGCCGTCCTCGTGCTGGTACGCGAAGAAGTCCCCGGTGCGGCCGAGCCCCGTCTGCACCTCGTCGGCGATGAGCAGCGCCTTGTGGCGGTGCAGCAGCTCCTGCGCGGCCCGCAGGAAGCCCGGCGGCGCCTCGTGCACGCCCTTGCCCTGGATCGGTTCGACGACGAGCCCGGCGACGTCCCCGCGCGCCAGCTCCCGCTCCAGCACGCCCAGGTCGCCCATCGCGATCGCGGTGTCGGGCAGCAGCGGTGCGAAGCCGTCGCGGAAGCCGTCCTCGCCGTTGACCGACAGCGAGCCGGTGGTGAGCCCGTGGAAGGCGTGCTCGCAGTAGAGGACGCGGGGCTTGCGGGTCGCGTAGCGGGCGAACTTGAGCGCGGTCTCGACGGCCTCCGTACCGCTGTTGCCGAAGAAGACCCGGTCCAGGTGCGGGGCGTGGCCGAGCAGCTTCTCGGCGAGCAGCCCGGGCAGCGGCTGGCAGTCGAAGCGGGTCAGATCGGCGAGCGAGGCGTCCAGTACGTCGTGCAGCGCCTTGCGGACGACGGGGTGGTGGCGGCCCAGGCCCATCACCCCGAAACCGGCGAGCATGTCCAGGTAGTCCTGGCCCTCGTCGTCCCAGAAGTACGCGCCCTCGGCCCGCTCGTAGACCTTGTCGAAGCCGATGGTGTGCAGCATCCGCGGCAGTTGGTGGTTGAGGTACCGGGTGTGCAGGTCGTAGCGCTCGGACCCGCGCCCGGCCAGAAGCTCGCCCACGTCGAAACCCGAGCGCTGCTCGGCTGCTGTCATGCGTCCCTCTCCTTGGCGGCGGCCTCCCCAGTGGCGGTGCGCGCATCGATACGGGCGAGGGCCGCACCGATGTGGCCCGCTATCTCGGCGGGCGTGAGTCCGATGTCGGCCAGCACCTCGGCGCGCTTGGCGTGCGGCAGGAACGCCTCGGGGATGCCGAAGGTCCGCAGCGGCAGGTCGACGTCCGCGTCCCGCAGCGCCTGGCCGATCGCCGCGCCCACCCCGCCGCTGCGTACGTTGTCCTCGACGACGGCCACCGCGCGGTGGCGGGCCGCGAGCGCGGGCAGCTCCGGGTCGACGGGCTTGACCCAGCGCGGGTCGACCACGGTGCAGCCGATGCCGCGCTCGGCCAGCAGCTCGGCAGCGCGCAGCCCGACCGGCGCCATGACCCCGGCCACCACGAGCAGGACGTCCTCCCCGTGGCGCAGCACGTCCATCCCGCCGACCCGATCGAGGGCCGGAATGGCGGGCCCCACCGACTCCTTGGGGAAGCGGACGACGGTCGGCGCGTCGTCCACGTCGATCGCCTCCCTCAGCTGGGCGCGCAGCTGGTCCGCGTCGCGCGGGGCGGCGATCCGCAGGCCGGGCACCACCTGGAGGGCGGACATGTCCCACATGCCGTTGTGGCTGGCCCCGTCGGTGCCGGTGACCCCGGCCCGGTCGAGGACGAACGTCACGCCGCAGCGGTGCAGGGCGACGTCCATCAGCAGCTGGTCGAAGGCGCGGTTCAGGAAGGTCGCGTAGACGGCGAAGACCGGGTGCAGCCCGCCGGTGGCGAGCCCGGCCGCCGAGACCGCCGCGTGCTGCTCGGCGATGCCGACGTCCCACACCCGGTCCGGGTACGCCTCGGCGAAGCCCGCGAGGCCCACCGGGTCGAGCATGGCGGCGGTGAGGGCCACCACATCGGGCCGCTCGGCCCCGATCCGTACCATCTCCTCGCCGAACACCGACGTCCACGACCGGCCGCCGGAGGGGATGAGGGGCGCGCAGGTGAGCGGGTCCATCGCGGCGACCGTGTGGAAGCGGTCGGCGTCGTCCTCCAGGGCAGGCCGGTAGCCGCGCCCCTTCTCGGTGAGGCAGTGGACCAGGACCGGGCCGTGGAACCGCTTGGCGCGGCGCAGCGCCCCCTCGACCGCCGCCAGGTCGTGTCCGTCGATCGGGCCGACGTACTTCAGCCCCAGGTCCTCGAACATGCCCTGCGGCGCGAAGGTCTCCTTGAACCCCCTCTTCGCGCCGTGCAGCGACCCGTACAGCGGCTGCCCGACGACGGGGGTGCGCTGGAGGACGTCCTTGCCCCAGGCGAGGAACCGTTCGTAGCCGTCGGTGGTGCGGAGGGTGGAGAGGTGGCCGGCGAGGCCGCCTATGGTGGGCGCGTAGGAGCGTTCGTTGTCGTTGACGACGATGATCAGCGGGCGGTCGCGGGCGGCGGCGATGTTGTTGAGCGCCTCCCAGGCCATGCCGCCGGTGAGCGCGCCGTCGCCGATGACCGCGACCACGTGGTCGGTGCGGCCGAGGGTCTCGTTGGCCTTGGCGAGACCGTCCGCCCAGCCCAGCACGGTGGAGGCGTGGCTGTTCTCGATGACGTCGTGCTCGGACTCGGCGCGCGACGGATACCCGGAGAGCCCGCCCTTGCCGCGCAGCTTGGAGAAGTCCTGACGGCCGGTGAGCAGCTTATGGACGTAGGACTGGTGGCCGGTGTCCCACAGGACGCGGTCCACCGGCGAGTCGAAGACGCGGTGCAGGGCTATGGACAGCTCGACGACGCCGAGGTTGGGGCCGAGGTGCCCGCCCGTCCTGGCGACCGCGGTGATCAGGAACTCCCTGATCTCCCGGGCGAGCGCGGCCAGCTCCTCCCCGGTCAGCGCCTTGAGGTCGTGCGGGCTCCGGATGTTCTCCAGCAAGGGCATGCTCTCCCGTCACCCCCGGCTTCCGGCCGCGGTCTCGCGGGCCGCGCGCAGCGACTCCTTGAGCGAGCCCATGGTGGCCAGGACGGCGGTGGGTTCGTAGCCGCAGTGGGCCATGCAGTTGTCGCAGCGCGGGTCCTTGCCCCGGCCGTACTTGTCCCAGTCGGTCTCCTCGACCAGCTGGCGGTAGGTGGGGACGTAGCCGTCGCTCATCAGGTAGCAGGGCCGCTGCCAGCCGAAGAGCGAGTAGTTGGGGATGCCCCAGGCGGTGCACGGGAAGTCGGTCCGGCCCTCCAGGAAGTCCAGGAAGAGCGGGCTGTGGTTGAGCCGCCAGCGGCGCCGGTTGCCGCCCGCGAACGCCTTCCGGAACAGCTCGCGGGTCTGCTCGACGCCGAGGAAGTGCTCCTGGTCGGGTGCCTTCTCGTAGGCGTAGGCGGGCGAGATCATCATCTCGTCCACCTTGAGGTCGTCGTTGAGGAAGTCGAGCACTTCCACGATGGTCTGCGGGGTGTCGGTGTTGAAGAAGGTGGAGTTGGTGGTGACCCGGAAGCCGCGCCGCTTGGCCTCCCGGATCGCCGCCACCGCCTCGTCGAACACGCCCTCCTTCGCCACGGACGCGTCGTGCCGCTCGCGCAGCCCGTCGATGTGGACGGCGAACGCGAAGTACGGGGAGGGGGTGAAGTTCTCCATCTTCTTCCGCAGCAGCATCGCGTTGGTGCACAGGAAGACGTACTTCCGCCGCTGCACCAGCTGCCGCACGATCTCGTCGATCTGCGGATGCATCAGGGGCTCGCCGCCCGCGATGGAGACCATCGGAGCGCCCGACTCCAGCACCGCGCCGACCGCCTGCGCCACCGGCATGCGCTGCTTCAGCACCCCCGCCGGATGCTGGATCTTGCCGCAGCCCTCGCACTTGAGGTTGCACGCGAACAGCGGCTCCAACTCCACGATGAGCGGGAACTTGTCCCGCCGCTTGATCACCTTCTGGTCAAAGAGATACGTCGCGACCCGGATGGTCTGGCGGAGCGGCATGGCCATCTAGCTCACCTCCTGAGAGGGAAGAGGAACGGTGCCAGTCGAAGAATGCGGGAAGAACAGTTCGTAGTACCCGGAAGGCCGATATTCCACCGCGCAGTGTCCCGATGCGGACCAGCTCATGTTCAGGAGCGTCCACGATCACCCGGACGGCCGCAACCGGGCGTGCCCCGCCGCGCACCGCGCTGCGCAGGGTGGCGGCGGACTCCATGTCCACCGCGATGGCCCCGGTGGCGTGCAGCTCGGCCCGCTCCGCGCCCCGCACCACATGGTTCGAGCCGACGACCGGCCCGATGTGCACGGTGCGCCCGAGGCCGCCGCGGGCCCGCCGGGCGTGGCGGGCCAGCGCCTCGGCGAGGATCCGGCTGCCGTCGCACGGCGTACGGCCGACCGGGTCGCGGGTCTCGTCGGCCACCACCAGATCCCCCGGGTGCATCCCGGGGGCCAGCCCGGCGCAGAAACCGGTGGCGACGACGGCGGTGCGGAGCGGCCCAGCCCGGATCGGACCCTCGGCCAGCGCGCGGCTCACCGCCCGCTCGGCCGCCTGCGGTCCCATGCCGGTACGGAGCACCGTCACCGGCCCGGCGGCGGCCCCGGAACCGGCCGCCCGCAGGGCGAACCGCTCGATGCCGAGCGCGCAGGCGATCAGCAGCGGGGCACCGCGGGTGTCCGGGGCCGGGTCCCGGGCCGGTCGCGGGGACATCACGTCCTCCGCGGCCGCGCCCCGGTGGCCGCACCGCTCACATAGCGCCCGAGCGCGGTGAGCGGGAAGACCAGCCGGTACAGGTGGTAGTTGATGGAGAAGTCCCAGGGGAAGCCGGTACCGGTGAAGTACGGCTCGTCCCAGGAACCGTCCTGCTCCTGCGTGGCCGCGAGCCAGCCGACCGCGCGCTCGACCGCCTTGCTCTCCCGCTCCCCCGCCGCCAGCAGCGCGAGCAGCGCCCACGCGGTCTGCGAGGCGGTGGAGGCGCCGCGCCCCATCCACTCCGGGTCGGGGTACGAGCGCTGGTCCTCGCCCCAGCCGCCGTCCTCGTTCTGCACGCTCTCCAGCCAGCGGACGGCCCGGCGGACGGCCGGGTGGGAGGCGGGGATCCCGGCGGCGATCAGGGCGGGGACGACGGAGCCGGTCCCGTACACATAGTTGGTGCCCCAGCGGCCGAACCAGGCGCCGCCCGGCTCCTGCTCGGCCAGCAGCCAGCGGACGGCGCGCCGGGTGCGCGGATCGCGGGCGCCGCCCTCGTGGGCCAGCATCTCCACGACATGGGCGGTGACGTCGGCCGATGGCGGATCGATGACCTCACCGAAGTCGCAGAACGGCAGCCGGTTGGGCAGCGGGCTGGTGTTGTCGACGTCGAAGGCGCCCCACGCCCCGTTCCGGGACCGCATGCCGAGCGTCCAGCGCACCCCGCGCCGCACGGCCGCCGCGACCCGCTCCGGCTCGGGGTGGTCGACGCGGCGCAGCGCGAGGATGACCTCGGCGGTGTCGTCGATGTCGGGGTAGTTGTCGTTGTGGAACTCGAAGGCCCAGCCGCCGGGGGCGAGCCGGGGCCGCTTGACCGACCAGTCGCCGGGCCGGTCGATCTGCTCGTCGAGCATCCAGTCGGCGCTTTTGACCAGGGCGGGGTGGCCGGGGGCGAGTCCGGCGTCGGCGAGCGCGATGACGGCCAGACAGGTGTCCCAGACCGGGGACTGGCAGGCCTCGATCATGCGGCTGCCGTCCTCACGGAGGACGGCGAAGCGGTCCAGCGAGGCGAGCCCCGCCCGCATCACCGGGTGGTCGAGGTCGTAGCCGAGGAGGTGGAGCGCGATCACGGAGTAGACGGCGGGTGGCTGGATGCCGCCCCAGCAGCCGTCGTTCTCCTGCCGCTCCACGATCCAGCGGGCGCAGGAGCGCAGCGCGGCCCGGCGCAGCGGGCGCAGCGCCACCTTGCGGTAGAGGTGCAGGGCGCGGTCGAGGCGCTGGAAGGCGCCGTCCCAGGAGGCGAGGGGGGCGGCGGGGCGGGGCGGACCGGGTCTTCGCGGGTCGGCGTGGAGTTCGTCGAGGGAGAACGGGGCGGGGCGCACCGGGCGCTTCGCGGAGACGACGGTGAGCGGCACGATGGTCTGCCGCGCCCAGCAGCCGAAGTCGTAGAGGTTGAGCGGCAGCCAGGACGGAAAGTAGATGATCTCCGGCGGCAGCTCGGGCAGGTCCTCCCACCGCCACCAGCCGAAGAGCGCCAGCCAGACGCGGGTGAAGACGCGGGCGTTCGCCACCCCGCCCTGGTCGCGCACCCACGCGGAGGCGGCCGCCATATGGGGTGCGCCGGGCGCGTCACCGGCCAGCCGGAGGGCGACGTACGCCTCGATGGTGGCGGACAGCTCCGGCGGGCCGCCGTGGAAGGTGGCCCAGGTGCCGTCCGCGTTCTGCTGCGAGCGGATGTGGCGGCCTGCGGCGTCGAGCACGCCGGGGTTCTGGATGCCCAGGAACTGCCGGAGCATCAGGTCCTCGGCGTCCATGGTGACGTTGGTCTCCAGGTCCCCCTTCCACCAGCCCTGCTCGTCCTGGCGGGAGAGCAGCTGCCGGACCGCGCGGTCCGTGGCCTGACGGGCGAGCACTAACGTCTCGGACTCGGATGACTCGGACGGTTGGACGGTTGTCGCTGTCATGGCTTCCCCTCTGCAGTGTGATCTGCCGTCGTTGGGGCCTCCGTCGGCCGGCACCGGGCTGGTGCCGGCCGGCGACTGCGAGCCTGGTCCTGCGTGCTACGGGCCTAGGCGCGGTCGATTGTGATCATCTCTCCCGGACGACGACGAAGTCCGCGAGCGCCACGAACTGTTCTCGCACCGCGCCCGGCATGTCCACCTCGTCGAGGGCCTCGATGGCCTTCGCGTACTGCCTGCGGGCCTCCTGCGAGGTCCAGTCCCGGCCGCCCGCCTCCTCGATCAGCGCGGCGCGGGTCGCGAACTCCTCCTCGCTGAAGTCGGCGAACTCCTCCTCCGGCTTGTGCGCGTCGGCCGCGAGGATCTGCGCCAGGTCCTCGGAGGCCCGGCCGCCCGCCGCGAGGGCTGCGACCACCGGCAGTGACTTCTTGCGCTGGCGCAGATCGCTCCAGGTCTGCTTGCCGGTCGACACCGGGTCGCCCCAGATGCCGAGCACGTCGTCCACGGCCTGGAAGGCGAGGCCCAGGTGGTACCCGTACCGCTCCAGGGTGTCGGCGGTGCGGTCGTCGGCGCCGCCGAGGACGGCGCCGATGGAGGTGGCGCAGGCGAGCAGCGCGCCCGTCTTGTTGCCCTCCATCTCCAGGCACTCCTCGACGGTGACCCGCTCCCGGTGCTCGTACGAGATGTCCTGCGCCTGGCCGTCGATCAGCTTGCGGGTCGCGGAGGTGAGCCGCCGGGTGGCGCGCCCCGCCTCCACGGTGCCCAGCTCCAGCAGTATTTCCCCGGCCAGCGCGAAGAGCGCGTCCCCGACCAGGATCGCCTGGGCCGGTCCGTGCACCTTCCACACCGTGTCGCGGTGGCGGCGCTGCTCGTCACCGTCCATCAGGTCGTCGTGCAGCAGCGAGAAGTTGTGCACCAGCTCGACCGCGACCGCGCCGGGCACCCCTACCTCCGGGTCCGCCCCGGCCGCCTGCGCGGACAGCAGCGCGAGCGCCGGGCGCACGGCCTTGCCGCCGTCCCCCGCGGCGGGGCGGCCGTCGGCGTCGATCCAGCCGAAGTGGTAGGCCGCGACGGTGTCCATGGGCGGAGCCAGCCGCTCCACCGCCGCGCGCAGCTCCGGCGTGGCAAGCGTACGGCCGCGCTCCAGCAGCGCGTTGACGCCTGCTGAGTCGACAGCTGGGGTCGCCGGGGTCACGGTCTCTCCTCTGGTTTCTGTGGTGGTGCTCATGCCGCCTCCTTGGGCGTCCCCCCGCCGAAGGCGGGAAGCGGAATCACATGCGGGCGGCCGTCGGAAAGGGCGGCCCGGGCCGCGGTGAGCCCGCTGCGCACGGCGCCTTCCATGGTCGCGGGCCAGCCGGTGGCGGTCCACGCGCCGGCCAGGTACAGGCCGGGTGCGCGGGTGGGTGCGCCGGGCCGCAGGCGGCCGACGCCGGGGACCGGGGCGAACGTGGCGGTGCGCTCCCGGGTGACGAAGAAGTCCCGTACCTCCGCGCCGCGGGCGGCCGGCAGCAGCCGCTCCAGCTCGGGGAGATAGCGGGCGCGCAGCTCGGCCACCGGACGGTCGATGTCGTCCTGGGCGGCGGACTGCGACACCGCGAGGTACTGGCTGTCCCCGGCGCCCGGCGCGTCCCGCAGCCCGGAGGCGCCGGTGCGGTCGAAGACCCACTGGACGGGGCTGCCGAGCGCGGCGAAGAACGGGCGGCGCAGCACGGTGCGGTCGTAGACGACGTGCAGGTTGAGGATGGGCGCGGTGCCGATGCGCAGCAGCCGGTCCGGATCGTCGAGGGCGCCGCCTGGCAGCAGCGCGTGCGCGTCCCGCTGCGGTACGGCGAGGACCACGGTGTCCACCGGGTCACGCAGCGGGCCCTGGTCGGTGTGCACGGTCCACGGGCCCTCGGGGGCGCGCGTGACGGCGCTCACGCGAGTGCGCAGCTCGGTCCGTACGCCCGCCGCGTCCAGCGCGGCGCGGGCCTGGGTGTCGTGCAGCTCGCCGAGCGGGGCGCGGGCCCAGCCGATGTCGGCGGCACCGGCCTCGGAGAGCAGCCCGGTCTTGAAGACCATCGCGGCCAGGCCCAGCGAGGCGTCCTCGGCGGTGGCATTGAGGGTGGCCACGCCCACCAGGTCCCACAGTGCCTCGACGGCGCGCGGCGACTGGCCGTGGCGGCGCAGCCAGCCCGCGAAGTCCTCGCCGTCGAGCGCCGGGTCCAGCGGGTCGAGCCGCCCCAGGGCGAGCGCGGCGCGGCCCACCCGGGCGCGCTCGGCGAGCGAGAGGTGCGGGTAGGTGGCGAGGCTGGCGGCCAGGTGCAGCGGCACCGGCAGTCCGGTGCGGCGCAGCCGTCCGAGCCGCCGCCCGGGCCGCGCGGCGGCGTCCACGACGGGTACGTCCAGCCGCCCCTGGAGCGTGGCGAGCGGGGTGGCGCCGACCCGGTCCAGGAACCACTGGTAGGCGGTGCAGCAGCGCAGATAGACGTGCTGCCCGTTGTCGACGGTCAGCTCGCCCACGGGTGACGAGCGGCGGAACGAGAAGGCGAGCCCGCCGAGCCGGGGGCGCCCCTCGGTCAGCGTGACGCGCACCCCGGCGTCGGCGAGCGCGAGCGCGGCGGTGATCCCGGCGAGCCCGCCGCCGATGACGACGGCGGTGCGTGGGGTGTGCTGCCCCTCACCCGGCTGCCGTACGAGCGCGGCCGCCCCCTCGGGGCGGCCTGCCGGGTCCGGGTCCGGGCGGTCGGCGGAATGCGCGGTGCGGGCCGTCATGTGGTCACCTCCTCGGGTGAACACGACGCGGCACCGGGCCGCGAGGTTGCGTCGGTCACCGGATCCCCCCGGCTCCACGGCGGACGGCGGCGCGGGAGTCGAGCCCGGCGAGGCCGCGCAGCGCGACGTACGCCTTCTCCCGGCCCGGCAGCGAAACGCGGCCGCGCAGCACGGCCCCGGGGTTTTCGGCGATCCGCTCCAGGAGTCTGCGGTAGATGCCCGCCATGGCGGCCACGCACGCCCCGCTGCGCCGGTCCAGCATCGGCAGCAGCCGGTATCCCTCGGCGAACAGCGCCCTGGCGCGCCGGACCTCGAACTGCACCAGCCCGGTGAAGTCGGCGCCGGGCGGGACGGCCGAGGTGTGGAAGGCGTCGGCGCAGCCGAACTTGGCGAGGTCGTCGGAGGGCAGATAGGTGCGCCCCGTCGAGGCGTCCTCGCGGACGTCGCGCAGGATGTTGGTCAGCTGGAGCGCGAGGCCGAGGGTATCGGCGTATTCGGGAGCGCGAGCGGCGTCGCGCGCGCCGGGTACGGTGCCGAACACGCCGAGGGAGAGCCGCCCGATGGCGCCCGCCACACAGCGGCAGTAGTCCTTGAGGTCGTCCCAGGTCTCGTACGTCTCCCCGGCCACGTCCTTCAGCACGCCGTCGATCAGCTCGTCGAGCCCGCCGAGCGGGATCGGGAAGCGCCGGGCGGCGTGGGTGAGCGCGACGGCCACGGGGTCCGTGTCGTCGTCCTCGATCACACCGCCGCGGATCCGGTCGAGCAGCGCGCGGGTCTGGTTGAGCCGGGCCCGCTTGGCTTCCACGGGCAGCGCGCCGTCGCCGATGTCGTCGATGCGGCGCGAGAAGGCGTAGAGCGCCGACATCGCGTGGCGCTTCTCGGTGGGCAGCAGCCTGATGCCGTAGGCGAAGTTGCGGGCCTGGTGCCCGGTCACGGCCTCGCAGTAGCGGTATGCCGCGAGCACTGGCGCGGACGCGTGCGGAGATCCGTCCACGGTCCGGCTCACCCCTCTCTTCGCAGTGTCGCCCCCACCTCGCGCAGCAGGCTGAGCTTGGTGGGCCTGGGCGGTCCAGGGAGTACGTCATGTCCCGCGGCCGCGACCGCCCGCAAGGCGGCCCGCCCCCCGGCCACGAATCCGGCGAGCAGCACCTTCAGCCTGCCGTGGACGCTACCCACCAGCGGGGTGCCTTCATTCAGCAGGTCTCGGGCGCGTTCCGCCTCGTACGCGACCAGGGCGCACACCGATGCGCCGCCTTTCGGGGCGGCGAGGTCGGCCTCGGTCACCCCGAAGCGTTTCATGTCCTCCGCCGGGAGGTAGACGCGGTCCCTGCCGAGGTCCTCGGAGACGTCCTGAAGGTGCTCGATGATCTGCAGGGCGGTGCAGATCGCGTCGGAGCGGCGGACCCGCTCGGGGGTGGCGGTGCCGGTGATGCCGAGGACGAGCCGCCCCACCGGGTTGGCGGACAGCTCGCAGTAGTCCAGCAGCTCCTGGTAGGAGCCGTACCGCCGCACCCGCTGGTCCTGGCGGTTGGCCTCGATCAGCCCGCGGAAGGGCGCCGGGGTGAGGCCGTGGCGCCGGACGGTGGGGCACAGCGCGCGCAGCAGCGGATGGCGGGGCGGCGCGGCGGAGGTGTCGGCGAAGACCCGGCCGAGGTCGGCCTCGAAGGCGTCGAGCATGGCGAGCCGGTCGTCGGCGAGGGACCGGTCCAGGCCCAGCAGCTCGGCGTCGGCGCCGCCGGGAGGCAGATCACCGTCGCCGATGTCGTCCACGAGCCGGGCGTAGCCGTATACGGCCATCAGGTCGGCGCGCCAGGCGCGGGGGATGAAGAAGGGGGCCACGGGGAAGTTCTCGTGCGCGGCCTTGTCGAGCACGGCGCGGGCGGCTTCCTGTCCGCCGCTCAGGCTGCCCGACATGGTGGAGGACCCGCTGCGCTCGTCCTCCGCGGTCACCGTGGGCAGCCAGGCGTACGGGCGAGGACCAGCACGCCGCGCGGATCCCGGTGACCGGGGCCCGTGGGCGTACTGGAAATGGGCCGTGGAGCCAATGCCGTCACATCCCCCGTTCTACACCGGTTACCAGGGTCGGCACGATCCGGACACGCCGCGCCGATACGTCAACGGCGGACGGCCGCGCACCCCCGAACAGGGGACAGCCGCACACGTCCGACATGATCCGGTTGGGCATGGGCACAGCTTACGCCCCCGGCGCACACGCGTACGGAACCACACCCCGGCCGAGACCCCCGGACCTGCCCGGCAGCGGCCGGGTCAGGCCTCCTCGTCGTAGAACTCGGTGATGTCCAGCATGGTGCACAGGTCGCGCAGCTCGAACTCGAAAAACGACTTCCCCTCCGAGAGCCCGAACGACATGTGCCCCAGCGCCTCCATGGAGATCACCCCGTACAACCGCGCCCAGCAGCGCAGCATGACGGCGATGGCGCCCGGCGGCATGTCGACGCCCTGGTCCTCGCTGAGCGCCCCCAGCTGACGGGCGAGCGCCGGATCCAGCTCGTCCTCCTCGGGAGCGGGGAAGCCCCGCACCCGCCACAGGTCGGAGACCAGGTCGGAGAAGACGGACCCGAAGACCCAGCCCATGGTGCGCTCCGGCTTGGTCTCCTCGCGCCCGAGGCCCGGGGCCCAGGGTCCGAGGATCAGCCCGAACTCATGGGGGTGCTTGATGGCCCAGACGCGCAACGCCCGGGCACCGCCGATCAGTCTGCGACCGGGCTCGCCCTCGGGGAGCTGCCCGATGACCCCGCGCATATAGCGGGCCATTTCCGCGAAGATGTCCACCCGCAACTGCAGGATCAGCGCGTCCCGGCTGCTGAAGTAGCGATAGACGGCCGGCGCGGTCATGCCCATCTCACGGGCGATGGCCCGGATGGTCACATTCTCCGGGCCCTCCTGAACCAGGAGCGTCCGGGCGACGTCCTTGATTTCGCGGATGGTCGCGATGCGCAACCGCTCACGCCGTGAGTACGGTGCGACGTGCGCTTCCCCTGGCGACACGCGTCCCCCTCCCTCATACCCCGCCGCTCGGCAACCCGGCGTACACGCACACGATACAGCGCCTCCGTTTAGTGAACAGCGGCAGCGGCAGTACCTCTGCGTCACGACCTGGTGGACGTGTGTTCACCAGGTCCCTCCCCCGATGCGGAATACAGCTTCCGCTTTGCATATGTCATCCCCCGTAAGCCTGATGGACCCTTCTGACCACCACCTTAGTGGGCGGGGTGACAGTGCGTGAGCTTTTCCACAGGACGGGTGCACGCCGAAGGGCCGGGACCGCCCGGCGGCCCCGGCCCTTCGTGAGTTTTCGGCCGCACACCGGCGAGCTGCCGGCTACTTGCCGGTCTCCTTCTCGTAGGCCTTGATGACCTCGTCCGTCGGGCCGTCCATCAGCAGCTCGCCCTTCTCCAGCCACAGCACCCGGTCACAGGTGTCCCGGATCGACTTGTTGTTGTGGCTGACCAGGAAGACCGTTCCGGCGTCCTTGCGCAGCTCCCGGATGCGGGCCTCGGAGCGCTTCTGGAACTTCCGGTCACCGGTCGCCAGGGCCTCGTCGATCATCAGCACGTCGTGGTCCTTGGCCGCCGCGATGGAGAAGCGGAGGCGGGCCGCCATGCCGGAGGAGTACGTCCGCATCGGGAGGGTGATGAAATCACCCTTCTCGTTGATGCCCGAGAAGTCCACGATGTCCTCATACCGCTCGCGGACCTGCTCCCGCGACATCCCCATGGCCAGACCGCCCAGTATGACGTTCCGCTCACCGGTGAGGTCGTTCATCAGGGCCGCGTTGACGCCCAGCAGCGACGGCTGGCCATCGGTGTAGACGCTGCCGCGCTCGGTCGGCAGGAGGCCCGCCACGGCCTTCAGGAGGGTCGACTTGCCCGAGCCATTGGAGCCGATCAGACCGATCGACTCACCCCGGTAGGCCACGAAGGTCACCCCGCGCACGGCGTGCACCTCACGCAGACCGGGGGAACCCTTACGGCGCATGATGCGGCTCAGCGCGGCGGTGGCGCTGCCACGGCCCTTGGGCCCCCCGTTGACGCGGTAGACGATGTGCACATCGTCCGCGATGACGGTGGGCACCCGCGCCTCGGCGGGCGCGGGAGGCTCGACGGTGGTTTCCAATGTCTGTTCAGCCACGGCCGTACTGCTCCTCCGCCTTCCAGAAGTACACGAAGCCCGCCGCGCCGATCACGACCGCCCAGCCGAGCGCGAAGGCCCAGACGTGGTCCGGCAGGTTCGACGCGCCGTATCCGTCGATCAGCGAGAACCGGATGAGGTCCATGTAGACGGCCGCAGGGTTCCACTGCAGGATATCGGTGACCCAGCCGGGCACGTTCTTCTCCTCCAGCATGTGCGGGATGCTGAACATGACCCCGGACGCGTACATCCACGTCCGCAGCAGGAACGGCATCAGCTGCGCGAGGTCCGGCGTCTTGGCGCCCATCCGGGCGACGATGAGCGAGAGACCGGTGTTGAACACGAACTGCAGCGTCAGCGCCGGGATCACCAGCAGCCACGACCAGCCGGGGTAGCTGCCGAAGGACACCATGATGACGACCAGCACGATCATCGAGAACAGCAGCTGCTGGAGCTGCTGGAGCGAGAACGAGATCGGCAGCGAGGCCCGTGGGAAGTGCAGCGCCCTGACCAGGCCGAGATTGCCCGAGATCGACCGCACACCCGCGAGGACCGAGTTCTGGGTGAAGGTGAAGACGAAGACACCGGTCACCAGGAACGGAATGAAGACCTCGTGCGACATCCCCCGGCTGGTGCTCAGCAGCAGCCCGAAGATGAGGTAGTACACCAGCGCGTTCAGGAGCGGCGTCGCCACCTGCCACAGCTGACCCAGCTTGGCCTGGCTGTACTGCGCGGTCAGCTTGGCCTGGGAGAACGCCAGGATGAAGTGGCGGCGGCCCCACATCTGGCGGATGTACGCCCCGAGGCCCACCCGGGCGCCGCTCACCGACAGGCCGTACTTCTTCGCCAGCTCGGCCGGGGACAGGCCGTCGTCGGGTGAGGGCGGAGCACTCACGGCGACCGCACTGTCGTGCGTAGTCTCGCTCACAGTTGACACTTTCGTCTTCAGGGTGCGCTGAGCGGGGCCGCGCCCCGGTCGCGCTCGATGCGTATCTGATACGAGCTTGTCAGATGACAGGAGGCCGGCCCAGTCGGGTCAGGCGCCATACCGTACGCCACTTCATGGGGCGCCGTGGACCGCAAGGGGTCTTCCAGCCTTCGCGGAAACCGCCCAGCCAGGCACGCAGCGCGGTCTTGGAGGGACGCCTGGCCAGCGTGAGCAGCAGCCAGACACCCAGATACACGGGTACGAGCAGGGCCGGAAGGTTTCGCCGGGCCAGCCAGACCCGGTTGCGCGCCACCATGCGGTGGTAGACCGCGTGGCGGCTCGGCGCGGTGGTCGGGTGGTGCAGCACCATGTCCGACCGGTAGTCGATCATCCATCCCGCGTCCAGCGCCCGCCAGGCCAGATCGGTCTCCTCATGGGCGTAGAAGAACTCGTCCGGCAACCCTCCGACCTGCTCGAAGACCTCGGTGCGGACCGCGTTGGCACCACCGAGGAAGGTGGTGACCCGCGAGGAGCGCATCGGGTCGGCGGCGCGCAGCCGGGGCACATGGCGGCGCTGGGTGACGCCCGTGTCGGGGTCGGCGATACGGAAGGAGATGATGCCCAGCTCCGGGTCGCCGGCGAACGCCGCACGGCACAGCTCGGCCGTGTCGGTGCCCGGCAGCAGACCGTCGTCGTCCAGGAACAGCAGCACGTCGACGTCGCGACCGCCCGGTCCGAACGCCTCGATGCCGACGTTGCGCCCCGCCGGGATGCCCACGTTCTCGGGCAGCTCGACGGTCCGTACGTCCTCGGGGAGCGCCGGAAGCGGTGAGCCGTTGCCCACGACGACCACCTCGACGCGGTCGCCGTCCTGCTTGGCGACCGAGTCGAGCAGCGCGCGCAGCTCCTCGGGGCGGTTGCCCATCGTCAGGACAACCGCTCCGACCTTCATCGTGCCGCCCGTCACTTGAGCCTGCTCGACGCGAGGATGGACACCAGGTGAAGCAGTGTTTGCACCAAAGCGATACCGGCGAGCACGGCCACACCCAGCCGGGTGAAGAAGAGGTCGCCGCGCACCTGGTCCACGACCGCCAGCGCGAGGACGAGCAGCGACGCCTCGATCCCCAGGATCAGCCGGTGGAACTGGAGCGCCGCGGCCGCCTTGCGGGCCAGCGCCATCCCGGACGAGCGCGGCTCGGACGCCGCCTCCTTGACCGGGGGAAGACCGCCCTGGTGCCGGGCGACCCCGACGAGGTCGGTCTCGGCCTTGATCAGGACGGCGCCGAGCGCGGCGAGGGTGCCGAGGAACGCCCACAGCCAGTCGATCCGCCCGGAACCCCACAGGTCGGCAGCGCGCAGACCGAAGCCGACGAGCACCGCGGCGTCGCACAGGTAGGCGCCGACCCGGTCCAGGTACACACCGCTCAGCGAGAACTGCTTCTTCCAGCGGGCTATCTCGCCGTCGACGCAGTCCAGCAGCAGGTAGAGCTGGACCATCAGCACACCGAGCACGGCGCCCGCGATCCCCGGCACCAGCAGGGCCGGGGCCGCGAGGACACCGAAGACGGTCATCAGATACGTCAGCTGGTTGGGCGTCACCCGGGTGTTCACCAGGTGCCGGTCGCAGCGCAGCGAGATCTCCCGCATGTACAGGCGCCCGGCCCAGTGCTCACCGCTCCGCCGGTCCTTCACCCCCACGGGGTGAACGACCGGGCGGAGTTCAGCCACTGATGGCTTGACTGACTGCTTTGGCATAGTCGGCGTAAGCGTCCCTGATCGCGTCGGAAGAGAGGTCGAGGTGCTCGAGGATCGTGTAGCGCCCGGGGCGGGTCTTCGGCGCGTACTCCACGACCTGGACGAACTCGTCCACGGTGAAGCCGATCTCCTCGGGCAGCACCGGAAGACCGTGCCGGTGCAGCACTTCGGCCATGAACGCCGACTGCTCGTGCTCCCCGCGCAGGTACATCGCGAACGCCCCGCCGAGCCCGCACTGCTCGCCGTGGCTCGCCGCGCGCTTGGGGAACATGAGGTCGAAGGCGTGGTTGATCTCGTGGCAGGCGCCGGACGCCGGACGGGAGTCGCCCGCGACCGACATCGAGATGCCGGTGAGGACCAGGCCCTCGGCCAGCACCTGGAGGAAGCTGTCGTCGCCGACGCCGCCGGGGTGGCGCAGCACGGCCTCGCCCGCCTGGCGTGCCATGGCGGCCGCGAGCCCGTCGATCTGCTCGCCCGTCTCGCGGTTGGACAGCTCCCAGTCCCGGACCGCCGAGATGTTGGAGAGCGCGTCGCCGATGCCGGAGCGGACGAAGCGGACCGGGGCCTCGCGGATCACATCGAGGTCGATGACCACGGCGATCGGGTTGGGCACGCCGTACGAGCCGCGGCCCGCGTCGTTGTCGAGGGTCGCGACCGGTGAGCACAGACCGTCGTGCGAGAGGTTCGTGGCGACGGCGACCAGCGGGAGGCCGATGCGCGCCGCGGCGAACTTCGCACAGTCGATGATCTTGCCACCGCCGAGTCCCACGACCGCGTCGTAGTGGCCGGACTTCATCCGGTCGGCGAGCTTGATCGCGTCATCGAGGGTGCCGCCGCCCACCTCGTACCAGCTCGCGCCCGGCAGCGCCGGGGCCAGCCGCTCGCGCAGCACGGCCCCGGAGCCGCCGCTGATCGCGACGGCGAGCTTGCCGGAGGACGAGATCCGCTGGTCGGCCAGGACGTCCGCCAGGTCGTCCAGGGCGCCCGCGCGGATGTCGACGACGAGCGGCGAGGGGATGAGCCTCGTCAGTACTGGCACGCGATTTCACGGCCCTTCGCCAGGTCGTCATGGTTGTCGATCTCGACCCACTTGACGTCGCCGATCGGGGCCACGTCGACCTTGAAGCCGCGGTTGACCAGCTCCTGGTAGCCGTCCTCGTAGTAGAGGTCGGGGTCGCGCTCGAAGGTGGTCTTCAGGGCGTCGGCGAGGTCGGCCGCGGCGTCGCCCTCGATGAGGGTGACGCCGATGTACTCGCCGGTCGCCTCGGCCGGGTCCATCAGCTTGGTGATCTTCTGGACGCCCTTGGCGGGGTCCGCGACGACCTTCATCTCCTCGTCGGCGAGCTGCTTCACCGTGTCGAGCGCGAGGATGATCTTCTGGCCGTTGCCCTGCGCGGCGAGCAGGGTCTTCTCGACGGAGACCGGGTGCACGGTGTCGCCGTTGGCGAGGATCACGGTGTGCTTGATCGCGTCACGGGCGCACCACAGGGAGTAGGCGTTGTTCCACTCCTCGGCCTTGTCGTTGTCGATCAGGGTGAGCTTGAGGCCGTACTTCTGCTCCAGGGCCTCCTTGCGCTCGTAGACCGCTTCCTTGCGGTAGCCGACCACGATCGCGACCTCGGTCAGGCCGACCTCCGCGAAGTTGCCGAGGGTGAGGTCGAGGACGGTGGTCTCACCGTCGACCGGCACCAGGGCCTTGGGGAGGGTGTCGGTGTAGGGGCGCAGACGCCGTCCGGCGCCGGCCGCCAGCACGAGGCCGATCATGCGGGTTCTCCTGTTTCGTCGTGGACAGCGGGTGCTCCGGAGGACACCCAGAAGCGGATGCTCTCGATGAGCACCGTCAGCGCGATGACCACGGCGAGCGCGGTCAGCGCGATGGTGAAACCTTGGGTCGGGCCGCCCTGGCTCCGGCCGAGCGACAGCGCGGCGATGGCCGTGACCACCAGGATCCGCCCCTCGTGCCCGCCTATCGCCCGCACCAGCCAGTGCGGGGGCGCCCCGGTGCCGCCGCGGATGCGGTACACCGTGTCGTAGTGATGGTAGGCGACGGCCGCCACCAGCCCGAAAGCAGCAGGCAACGCTCCGTTTACCTCCGACCGGGCGGCGAGGATGAGGACGGTTCCGTACTCGGCGGCCCGGAAGAGCGGCGGCACCAGCCAGTCGAGCGGGCCCTTCAGCGGTGCGGCGACGGCGCAGCCCCCGAGGACGGCGTACAGCGCGGCGGCCGCGACGGCGAGCCAGGACCCGGCGGGCAGCGCGGCGGCACCGGCGACGAGCGCCGCGCTGCCGAGGGCGGCCGTGACGGGGGCCAGATACGCGGACGGCCGGTGGGCGGTGGCCTTGGCGCCCAGCTCCGCCAGCGGGCCCGAGTCGGCGAGGTCGGCGAGGGCCTGGGCGGCCCGGTCGGTGCGCCGCGCCTTGCGGGTGAGCGAGCGCAGCACGCGCCCGGCGGTGGTGTAGCAGGCGGCCAGCGCACAGCCGATGATCAGGACGTAGAGGGTGATCCGGGGCGTGGTGAGCGCGGTCAGCACCGCGATCATCGCCCAGCGCTCGCCGATCGGCAGCACGATCATGCGCCGCACCCAGACCGTCCAGCCGACGCTGTTGAGGCGGTCGGAGAGGGCGGCGGTGGGGCTGCTGTTGCCGGTGGCGTCGTGATTGGCCTCGTTGAACGAGAAGTCCACGACGTGGCGGCAGGTCTGGAGCACCATCGCGCCCAGCGCGAGCGCCCATACGTCGTCGCCATCGGCATTCGCCGCGCCGAGGGCGAGGCCCGCGTAGTACGCGTACTCCTTGGCCCGGTCGAACGTGGCGTCCAGCCAGGCGCCGAGGGTGGAGTACTGCAGCGAGTAGCGGGCCAGCTGGCCGTCGGTGCAGTCGAGGACGAACGAGGCGATCAGCAGCAGTCCGGCCGCGATGAACCCGGGCCGGGTGCCGGTGGCGGCGCAGCCCGCCGCGATCAGGGCGGTGAGGAGGGAGGCCGTGGTGACCTGATTGGGCGTCAGCCCTCGGCGGGCACACCAGCGGGCGATGTAGCGGGAGTAGGGGCTGACACAGAAGGTCGTGAAGAAGCCGTCGCGCCCCTTCACGGCGGTGCGCAGCCGCACCTTCTCCTCGTCCACGGCCGCGGTCTCCGCCAGCGCCGCCGCCCGCCGCTCCGCGTCCGCGGGCACGGTCGCGACGAGCACGCCCAGCTCGGGCCGGTGCGGGGCGACGCCTTCGGCGTCGAGGGCGGCGGCGATGTCGTCCACGAGGGAGGGCGTACGGGCTTCCGCCACTTCCTCGGCCGCCGCTTCCTCGGCCCTCGTTTCCTCCGCGCTGGCGATCGTCGCCACCGACCCGGCGCCCGCGAGCGCGCTCGGCACGGCGGCGTCCGGGGCGGCGGCGGACGTCACCGCGCGGGTGAGCGCGGCCCGGGCCTCCGGCTGCGCCGTCAGCGCGCCGGGCACGGCGGCCGCGGGGAAGCGGGGGTCGGTCAGCGCCAGCCGCAGGGCGTGGCCGTGACCGACGAAACGGGGATCGACGAGGGCCACCCGCTCACGCGGCGGGACGGCGGCCAGCTCCGTCGCCACCCCGTCCGCGCCGGTCGCCGTGCGCACGTCGAAACCCAGCGACCGCAGGTCGTCCTGGAGAGACGAGCCGGCGACCGGAGCACCGGTGAGAATCGCGGTCGACAGACGAACTCACTCCTTGGCAGCTGACATGTGGCCGCGCCGCTCTGGCACAGGCCTGGAGCCCTCGGAACAGTCGGAACAGGGGGCATCGCGCATCCCGGTCCCGGGTGGGGCGGGCGGCATGTCGGCAGAGGCTATCGGATCGATGGAAGCAGCCGTTCACCGCGCATTCACCACACGATCGGGGGAACGACCGCTTCCGCGCGCCGCCGATCATCATGGTGGATGGCGTGTCCCCTCGACAAACGGACGCCGCCCTGACCTGTGGATAGGGTGCCGTCATGACGTGGCTGATCACAGGTGGTGCCGGATATATCGGGGCGCATGTCGTGCGGGCGATGACCCAGGCCGGTGAGCGGGTGGCCGTGCTCGACGACCTCTCCAGCGGAATCCCCGGGCGGCTGCCCGAGGACGTTCCGCTCGTACGCGGCTCCACGCTCGACCGTGAGCTGCTGGACCGTACGTTCGCCGAGCTGGACATCACCGGCGTGGTGCATCTGGCGGCGAAGAAGCAGGTCGGAGAGTCGGTCGAGCAGCCGCTGCGGTACTACCGGGAGAATGTGCACGGGCTCACCGTGCTGCTGGAGGCCGTGGCCGACGCCGGGATCGGCAGCTTCCTCTTCTCCTCCTCCGCCGCCGTCTACGGCATGCCGGATGTGGAACTGGTCACCGAGGACACCCCGTGCGTGCCGATGAACCCGTACGGAGAGACCAAGCTCGCCGGAGAATGGCTGGTCAGGGCCGTGGGAGCGGCGCATTCGATCTCTACGGCCTGTCTGCGCTACTTCAATGTGGCGGGTGCCACGCGGCCCGAGCTGGCCGACACCGGAGTGTTCAACATCATCCCGATGATGTTCGAGCGGATCACACATGGGGAGGCCCCGAGGATCTTCGGTGACGACTATCCGACCCCGGACGGCACCTGTATCCGCGACTACATCCATGTAGAGGACCTGGCCTCCGCCCACCTCGCCGTGGCCCGCCGACTCGCCGCGTCCCCGGGCGCGGGCGATCTGACGGTGAACATCGGCACCGGTCAGGGCGTCTCGGTGCGCGAGATGGCCGACCTGATCGCCGAGGTCACCGGCCGCCCCGAGCCCGCCCCCGTGGTCGGGCCGCGCCGCCCGGGCGACCCGGCCCGGGTCGTCGGATCGACCGACCTGATCACCAAGGAGCTGGGCTGGAGCGCCCGGCACGGGGTACGCGCGATGGTCGAATCGGCCTGGAAGGGCTGGCGCCACCACCACCCCGAGGCGCGCCAGGGGTAAACGGCTGCGGCCGGTCGGCGGTACGGCCCGCCCGGGTCATGGTCCCCGCGTAGTTCACTGGGTGCGGGGGCCGCGCCGGGCAGGAGGGCCGTACCGACATGGGCGCAGGTCATGACCACCGCACCGCGGGCGCCGGGCACCGGTGGCGGTTGCGGCTCGCGCTGGTCATCACCGTCACCGTGATGGTCGTGGAGATCGTCGGCGGGCTGCTCGCCGATTCGCTCGCGCTGCTGGCGGACGCCGGGCACATGGCGACGGACGCGCTCGGTCTGGCCATGGCGCTGCTGGCGATCCACTTCGCGGGGCGCCCGCCGAGCCCGCGGCGTACGTACGGCTACGCGCGCGCCGAGATCCTGGCGGCGCTGGGGAACTGTCTGCTGCTGTTCGGCGTCGGCGGCTACATCCTCTGCGAGGCGGTGCTGCGCCTCCTCGACCCCGCCGCCACCCAGGGCCGTCTGGTGATCGTCTTCGGGGCGGTCGGGCTGGCCGCGAACCTGGTGTCGCTGGCCCTGCTGCGGGGCGGGCAGCGGGAGAGCCTGAACGTGCGGGGCGCGTTCCTGGAGGTGCTGGCGGACGCCCTGGGATCGGTCGCGGTGCTGGTGTCGGCCGGGATCATCGTGGCCACGGGGTGGCAGGCGGCCGATCCGATCGCCTCGCTCGGGATCGCGCTCATGATCGTGCCGCGTACGTACGCCCTGCTCCGGGAGACGCTGAATGTCCTCCTGGAGGCGGCGCCCAGGGATGTCGACATGGCCGCGGTGCGCGCCCACATCCTCGACCTGCCCGGAGTGGAGGGGCTGCACGATCTCCACGTATGGACGATCACCTCCGGAATGCCGGTGCTCTCCGCCCATGTGGTGGTCGATCGGCCGGTGCTCGACGCGGTGAGTCATGAGCGGCTGCTGCACAATCTCCAGGGATGTCTAGGGAAGCATTTCGACGTCACACACTGCACGTTTCAGCTGGAACCGGGTGGACATGCTGATCACGAAGCCCGGCTGTGCCAGTGACACGTGCATGAGTGCGGCAGACTTGGGGGCCAAAGTCGGAACTATGAGGACGGTCATGCCGATCACACCCGCCAGCGGCCCTTCCGCCGAGACCGCCGCGTCCCCCGCGACGAACGGCTCGCCGGAATCGATCATGCTTGAACTGGTCGATGAGGACGGCACCACGATCGGCACCGCGGAGAAGCTGTCCGCGCACCTGGCGCCGGGGCAGCTGCACCGGGCGTTCTCCGTATTCCTCTTCGACGCGCAGGGGCGGCTGCTGCTCCAGCGCCGCGCCCTGGGCAAGTACCACTCCCCCGGCGTGTGGTCGAACACCTGCTGCGGCCATCCGTACCCCGGCGAGCCGCCGTTCGTAGCCGCGTCCCGCCGGACCGGCGAGGAGCTGGGCGTCGCGCCCGCGCTGCTCGGTGAGGCGGGCACGGTCCGCTACAACCATCCGGACCCGGCCTCGGGGCTGGTCGAGCAGGAGTACAACCACCTGTTCGTCGGGCTGCTGAAGGACACGCCTCGGCCGGATCCGCGGGAGATCGGCGAGACCGCCTTCGTCACGCCGGACGAGCTGGCGAAGCTGCACGCGGAGGGCCCGTTCTCGGCCTGGTTCATGACCGTGCTGGACGCGGCCCGGCCGGCGATCCGGGAGCTGACCGGGGCGGCCGCAGGCTGGTGAGCCCTCCGCCCGGGGTGGGTCCCGGGGCGGCCTGGGTCAGCGGCAGGGTCGCCCAGACCGCCTTGCCGCCGCTCGCCGTGTGATCGACGTCGTACCGCCCGCCGGACTCCTCCGCGATCGCCCGCACCAGCAGCAGTCCGCGGCCGCCGGTCCGGTCCTGGTCCGTCTCCAGCTCCAGGGGTCTGGGCCGGTACGGATGGTTGTCCTCGACGGCGACCCGCACCCAGCCCCGGCGGATCGACACCTCGACGGCGATCTGCGGGGAGAGCAGCGCCGCGTGCCGCACCGCGTTGGTGACCAGCTCGGAGACGATCAGCAGCAGATTCGGCACCAGATCGCCGTGCCCGGACACCCCCTGATGGATCAGCAGATCCCGCACCGCGTGCCGGGCCTGCGGTACGGAGGTCTCCAGGGCCGGAGCGGTGAACCGCCACACCCCCTCACCGACCGCGCCGACCGCCGGTCCGCGCGGCGGGGCGTGCCCCTGTTCGGCTCTCCCGACGATCTCCATGCCCGACACCCACCCATCGCCACGGCTCGACCTCTCGGGTCGAGTGTTGGGAACGGTCAGGTACGGACCGGCGGAGTTGACGTAACTTCACGCCTATCGACCGCTTTTGTTCGTTGGCGTATGCCAGGGTCACTCGCTCGACTGTTCCTGCCCGTCTGGATGTCGCCCCCTGGTGCCTATGGCTTGACCCTCGCCCAGTGCTCCGGCCCGGATACGATCCGCCGCATGGAGCCCTGCCTGCGGCACGACGTCTCGGACGGCATAGCGACCGTCGTCATCCGCAATCCCGCCAAGCGCAACGCGCTGACCCCCGCCATGTGGCGGGCACTGCCCCCGCTGCTCGACCAGTTCGCCGCCGACCCCGCCGTACGGGCCCTCGTGCTCACCGGCCACGGGGACACCTTCTGCGCGGGCGCCGACATCGGTTCGCTCACCGCGACGTATGAGGAGACGACGGGCCTCGCGCTACCCGCCGAGGAAGCCCTCGCGGCGTTCCCCAAGCCGACGCTGGCCGCGGTGCGCGGCTACTGCGTGGGCGGCGGCTGCCAGTTGGCGGCCGCCTGCGATCTGCGGTTCGCGGAGGAGGGCACGCTCTTCGGGATCACCCCGGCCAAGCTCGGCATCGTCTACTCCCCCGGCTCCACCCGGCGGCTGGTGGAGCTGATCGGACCGGCCGCCGCCAAGTACCTGCTGTTCTCGGGCGAGCTGATCGACACCGCGCGGGCGCTGCGCACCGGGCTGGTCGACGAGGTGCTGCCGACCGGTGAGCTGGACAAGCGGACCGCGGAGTTCACGCGGGTGCTGGTGTCCCGGTCGCAGCTCACCCAGGCGGCGGCCAAGGAGTTCGCCGCCGGGCCCGCCGACGCGGAGCGCGTCGCGTACTGGCAGGCGCAGGCGGGGGCCAGCGGGGAGGCCGGGGAGGGGATCGCCGCCTTCCTGGAGCGCCGGGCGCCGCGCTTCGGATGGACCCCGCCGGTCGCCTGACGGTCGCCGGAGCCCACCCCGGACCTGGGCTTCCGGACCCGGCTGACAGCCTTTCTTACCAGCCGGTAGCGTGCGGCCCATGACCACTCTTCCCGAGCGCGCCGTACGGCGCTGCCACTCCGTCGTCAATCCGCTCCACTCCTGTGTCTACTTCGCCCCGGACTACGCCAAGGAGCTGGCCGAACTGGGCCTGGAGGAGCGCGGCGCCGTCTACTTCGTGGGCCGTGCGGCGGCGTTCGGCCGGGTGGGCGCCGGGACCGTCACCGCGACCTTCTACAACTTCAAGCACGACCTGGTCGCCCGCCACATCCCGCGCGCCTGGGACGTGGTCTCCCCCGAGGCCGCCCTGGCGGCCCGGCTGCGGGCCGCCGACTCCGTACTGCGGCGGCTGCTCGGAGACGACGCGCTGGCCTCGAAGGAGATGGCCGAGGCGGCCGAGCTGGCGCTGCGCGCCACCGAGGCGTGTTCCCGCTCCGCGCGCCCCCTGTACGCCGCCCACGCCGACCTGCCCGTGCCCGAGGCCCCGCACCTGGCCCTGTGGCACGCCGCCACGCTGCTGCGCGAGCACCGCGGCGACACCCATCTGATGACCCTCGTCGCCGCCGGGCTCGACGGGGTGGAGGCCATGGTCAGCCACGCGGCGACCGGCAAGGGCATGTCCCCGAAGTGGCTTCTGGCGACCCGTGGCTGGTCGGCCGAGGAGCTGGCCGCCGGGCAGGACCGGCTGCGGGCACGCGGGCTGCTGGACGAGGCGGGCGAGCTGACGCAGGCGGGCATCGACCAGCGCGAGTGGCTGGAGGCCGAGACGGACCGCCTGGACGCCGCCCCGTACGAGCACCTGGGCGCGGCCGGGGTGGCCCGGCTGGCGGAGCTGGCCGGGGCGTTCACGACGCAGGCCATGGAGTCGGGCGCCTTCCCGGCGGACCTCCTGGGCAAGGGCTGACGCTTCCCCCGAGGGCGGGGGCGGGTTTGCGGGGAGCGGGGCGGGATACCCGCTTGTTGAGTGATCGGCCGCCCTTTCACCGGGCGCCCAACCGCGCGCCGCGCACGCAGGCGAGTGCCCGTGCTCCGCGTACGTGCGGCGCCCGGCGGCGGCTGCCGACCTGCTCCCGACCCTCATAGGGAGGTCTGAAGTGTTGCGAGCTATCGCCGATGTGCTCCGTGCCATCGGATCCGCGATCGCCACGGTGGTGACGCTTCCGTTCCGTGCCCTTGCCCGGCTGTTCGGCGGGGCCGCCGACACGGCGGGCGGCGCACGCCGCCGCAGGCACATCTGACCGTACGCCCCCTTCCGGGCCCCTCCGACACCCGCCGAACACGTCGTCCATGACCGCTTCGTCAGTGCCACCTGCCACAATGCAGAGGCAGTGCAGACCGAAAGCGGAGCGTGATCGTGACGACGACGTCCATCGAAGGCAGGATCGCCGAGGAACTCGGCGTACGGGAACGGCAGGTCAAGGCCGCCGTCGAGCTGCTCGACGGCGGCTCTACCGTGCCGTTCATCGCGCGCTACCGCAAGGAAGCGACGGAAATGCTCGACGACGCGCAGCTGCGCTCCCTGGAGGAGCGGCTGCGCTATCTGCGCGAGCTGGAGGAGCGGCGCACCGCGATCCTCGAATCGGTCAGGTCGCAGGGGAAGCTGGACGAGGCGCTGGAGGCGCAGATCCTCACCGCCGACTCCAAGGCCCGGCTGGAGGACATCTACCTCCCCTACAAGCCGAAGCGCCGCACGAAGGCGCAGATCGCCCGCGAGGCCGGTCTCGAACCGCTCGCCGACGGGCTGCTCGGCGATCCGACCGTGGAGCCGACGGCCGCCGCCGCCGCGTTCGTGGACGCCGAGAAGGGCGTCGCGGACCCGGCCGCCGCGCTGGAGGGCGCGCGGGCGATCCTCACCGAGCGGTTCGGGGAGGACGCGGACCTCATCGGTGAGCTGCGCGAGCGCATGTGGTCGCGCGGGCGGGTCGCCACCAAGGTGCGGGAGGGCAAGGAGGAGGCGGGCGCCAAGTTCGCCGACTACTTCGACTTCTCCGAGCCCTTCACCGAGCTGCCCTCGCACCGGGTGCTGGCGATGTTCCGCGGTGAGAAGGAAGAGGTCCTGGACCTCGCCCTGGAGCCGGAGGAGCCGTCCGAGGACCCCGGCCCCACCTCGTACGAGCGGTCCATCGCGCACCGCTTCGGCATCGCCGACCGAGGCCGTCCGGCCGACAAGTGGCTGGCCGACACCGTGCGGTGGGCCTGGCGCACCCGTGTCCTGGTCCACCTCGGCATCGATCTGCGGCTGCGGCTGCGGCAGGCCGCCGAGGACGAGGCCGTGCGGGTCTTCGCCGCCAACCTCCGCGATCTGCTGCTCGCCGCCCCGGCGGGCACGCGCGCCACGATGGGTCTCGACCCCGGCTTCCGTACGGGCGTGAAGGTGGCCATCGTCGACGCGACCGGCAAGGTGGCCGCGACCGACACGATCTATCCGCACGTGCCGCGCAACCAGTGGGACGTGTCACTGGACCGGCTCGCCAAGCTGGCCCGCGAGCACGACGTCGACCTGATCGCCATCGGCAACGGCACGGCCTCCCGGGAGACCGACAAGCTCGCGGGCGACCTGTGCACCAAGCACCCGGAGCTGAAGCTGACCAAGGTGATGGTCTCCGAGGCGGGCGCCTCCGTGTACTCCGCCTCCGCCTTCGCCTCCCAGGAGCTGCCGGACCTCGACGTCTCGCTGCGCGGCGCGGTGTCGATCGCGCGGCGGCTCCAGGACCCGCTGGCCGAGCTGGTCAAGATCGATCCGAAGTCGATTGGGGTCGGTCAGTACCAGCACGATCTGTCCGAGGTGAAGCTGTCGCGTTCGCTCGACGCGGTCGTCGAGGACTGTGTGAACGGGGTCGGGGTGGACGTCAACACCGCCTCCGCGCCGCTCCTCAGCCGGGTCTCGGGCATCGGCGCCGGGCTCGCGGAGAACATCGTCACCCACCGCGACACCAACGGGCCCTTCCGCAGCCGCAAGGCCCTCAAGGACGTGGCCCGGCTCGGCCCCAAGGCGTACGAGCAGTGCGCGGGCTTCCTCCGCATCCGCGGCGGCGACGACCCGCTGGACGGCTCCAGCGTCCACCCCGAGGCCTACCCGGTGGTGCGCCGCATGATCGCCTCCACGGGCGGGGACGTGAGCGCGCTCATCGGCAACACGGCCACGCTGCGGTCGCTTCGGGCGGATGATTTCGTGGACGACGCCTTCGGTCTGCCGACCGTCACCGACATCCTGAGGGAGCTGGAGAAGCCGGGCCGTGACCCGCGCCCCGCCTTCAAGACGGCCACCTTCAAGGAAGGCGTAGAGAAGATCGGCGATCTGGCGTCCGGGATGGTCCTGGAGGGCGTCATCACGAACGTGGCGGCCTTTGGGGCGTTCGTGGATGTCGGGGTGCACCAGGATGGGCTGGTGCACGTCTCCGCGATGTCCAAGACGTTCGTCAAGGATCCGCGGGATGTGGTGAAGCCGGGTGACATCGTGCGGGTGAAGGTCCTCGATGTGGACATTCCGCGTAAGCGGATTTCGCTGACGCTGCGGCTGGATGACGAGGCCGCCCCGGCCGGTGGCGGCGGTGGTGGCGGTGGTGACGGACGTCGGTCCGCGCCCAAGCAGCGCCAAGGTGGCGGACGCGGTGGCGCCGGCGGGCGCGGTGGCGGTGGCGGTTCGCGGGGCGGCCAGCGGGGCGGGGGCGGCGGCGGGCGTGATGCCGCGCCTGCCAATGGGGCGATGGCGGACGCGCTGCGGCGGGCGGGTCTGCTGGACCCCAAGAAGCGGTAGCCGTGTCCGGTGCGGGGTGGGTTCTCCCCCACCCCGCCCCTTCCCGAACCCAGGGGCGCTGCCCCTGGACCCCGCCGGGGCTCCGCCCCGGACCCTGGTCCTCAAACTCCCCCAGCTACCGCTGGGAGGTGCCCCCTGGACGGGCTAGATAAGCCCAGCACCCGGAGATGCGGGCCCCGAACGCCGGACCGGCTGGACGCTGAAGCACTGCCCCGGGCAGTGAGTGGGCGTCGGGTGCCGAGGTCAGGACTCAGCCACGCGGCCCTCGGCTACGTTCAGGCGGCGGGTGGTGTGGACCGCTTCCAGCATGCGGCGGTCGTGGGTGACCAGCAGCAGCGTGCCCTGGTAGGAGGCGAGGGCGGACTCCAGTTGCTCGATCGCGGGCAGGTCGAGGTGGTTGGTGGGCTCGTCCAGGACCAGCAGGTTGACGCCTCGGGCCTGGAGCAGGGCCAGCGCCGCGCGGGTGCGCTCCCCCGGGGAGAGCGTGGAGGCGGGGCGCAGTACATGGGCGGCCTTGAGGCCGAACTTGGCCAGCAGGGTCCGTACGTCCGCGGGCGCCATCTCCGGCGCGGCCGCGCCGAAGGCGTCCAGCAGCGACTCGCTGCCGAAGAAGAGCGCGCGGGCCTGGTCGACCTCCCCGACCACCACCCCCGGTCCGAGTGACGCATGGCCCTCGTCCAGGGGAAGGCGGCCCAACAGGGCAGCCAGCAAAGTGGACTTGCCTGAACCGTTCGCCCCGGTCACCGCGATCCGGTCGGCCCAGTCGACCTGGAGGTCGGCCGGGCCGAAGTGGAAGTCGCCGCGCCGCACCTCGGCCCCGCGCAGGGTCGCCACGACCGCGCCGGAGCGCGGTGCGGCGGCGATCTCCATCTTCAGTTCCCACTCCTTGCGCGGCTCCTCCACCACCTCCATCCGCTCGATCAGCCGGTCGGTCTGGCGCGCCTTGGCGGCCTGCTTCTCGGTGGACTCGACACGGTGGTTCCGGGCGATCTTGTCGCCGTCGGTGGCCTTGCGGCGGGCGTTCTTGACGCCCTTCTCCATCCAGGCGCGCTGGGTACGGGCCCGGGCCTCCAGGGAGGCGCGGGTGTCCGCGTACTCCTCGTAGCGTTCGCGGGCGTGACGGCGGGCGGTCTCCCGCTCCTCCAGATAGGCGGTGTAGCCGCCGCCGAACAGGTTCACCTGCTGCTGGGCCAGGTCGAGTTCGAGGACCTTGTCGACGGTACGGGCGAGGAATTCGCGGTCGTGGCTGACAAGCACCGTACCGGCACGCAGTCCGCCGACGAACGTTTCGAGGCGCTGGAGCCCGTCGAGGTCGAGGTCGTTCGTCGGCTCGTCGAGCAGGAAGACGTCGTACCGGCTGAGCAGCAGCGAGGCGAGACCGGCGCGGGCCGCCTGGCCGCCGGAGAGGGCGGTCATGGGGCGGTCGAGCGAGATGTCGAGCCCGAGGGACGCGGCGACCTCGTCGGCGCGTTCGTCGAGGTCGGCCGCGCCGAGCGAGAGCCAGCGCTCCAGGGCGACGGCGTACGCGTCGTCCGCGCCGGGTGCGCCGTCCGCGAGCGCCTGGGTGGTGGCGTCGAGGTCGGCCTGCGCGGCGGCCACGCCGGTGCGGCGGGCCAGGAACGCCCGTACGGTCTCCCCCGCCCGCCGCTCGGGCTCCTGCGGGAGGTGGCCCACGGTGGCGTGCGGCGGGCTGAGCCGGATGGCGCCCTGCTCGGGGTCGGTGAGCCCGGCGAGCAGCCGCAGCAGGGTCGACTTCCCCGCGCCATTGACCCCGACGAGGCCGATGACCTCGCCTGGGGCGACGACGAGGTCGAGCCCGGAGAAGAGGGGGCGGTCACCGTGTCCGGCGGCCAGGTCCTTGGCGACGAGAGTGGCAGTCATCAGACAGTAGATCCTATCCGCCACCCAGGGCATGGGGCCCGGCCTTTTCCCCCACCCCGCCCCTTCCCGAACCCATGGGCTCCGCCCCTGGACCCCACGGGGGATTCGCGAGGAGGCGCACGCCACCGGGGCATCGGGCCCGGGGCCCGGAAGCCCCGCCCCTCTCCGAGCCCCGCCTTGGGTCGGGGCCCCGGGCGGGCGGACGACCGACCGCATCGGGACCCAGGGCCTCGGCGTAGTCGCGTGACGTCCGGTTCGTGATCATCTGAGACCGAGCAGGGCGAGTGGGCGGTTTCGGGTCGCGTTCCTGCGGACCGGCATACGCGACACATGAGCATGCGCGCTCACCGGTCCCGAGGTCGGAAACGTGTAGGTGACCACTGGCCCTCTCGACCCACCCAGCGTCGCCGACCGCTCACCAGGCTGCACCACCGGTGACCGGTCACGGGATCAACAGCAGTTTCCCGGTGGTCATTCGCGATTCGATGTCCGCGTGGGCCCTCGCCGCCTCCGCCAGTGGGTAGCGGCCGCCGATCCGGACGACCAGCTCGCCCTTCTCGACGAGCGCGAACAGTTCGGCTGTGCGCGCCTTGAGTTGTTCGGGGGTGCGGATATGGTCCTCGGTCACGGGGTAGGTGATGCGGGTGCTGCGGGGGATGTCGTTCATCGCGATGGTCGGCACGTCACCGATCAGCGGCCCGTAGAACACCATCGTGCCGTGCGTGCGCAGTACTTGGAGCGATGCGGCGAACGTGGTCGCGCCCGCACCGTCGAACACCACGTGCACTCCCTCGCCGCCGGTCAGCTCGCGCACCGGCTCGACGAACGCGTCACCGGCGGAGACCAGGACGTGGTCGGCCCCCGCGCCGGTGGCGTACCTGGCCTTCTCCGGCCGCGACACCAGGCCGATCACGGTGCCGCCGCGGGCCTTGATGATCTGGGTGAGCATCAGCCCGACCCCGCCGGCGGCGGCGTGCACGAGCGCGACGTCCCCCGGTCGCACCGGGTGGGACACGGTGGCGAAGTGGTGCGCGGTCAGGCCCTGCAAGAGCACGGCTGCGGCCGTCTCGTCGTCGACGGCGTCGGGCACCGTGACGGCACCGTCCGCGGGGAGCACGATCTGCTCGGCGTAGCTGCCGTGGCTGTTGATCGTCAACCACGCGACACGGTCACCCGGGGCGAACCCGTGCACGCCCTCACCCGTCTCCGCCACCACGCCGACGCCTTCCGCGCCCGGCACCTCGGCCAGGGCCTGTCTGCGGATGGCGGTGTCGAAGAAGTTCACACCCGCCACGCGCACGTCCACCAAAACTTCTCCCCGGCCCGGACGAGGTGCCGGCCGCTCGCGCAGCCGCAGCACCTCCGGTCCCCCTGCTTCGCTGACAACTATCGCTTTCATGCGGCAGAAGGTAGGCACCAGAAAATGTACCTGCAAGTACACTCTGGGCGGTGACCACGAGGAAAGGCGCCGTGACCCGCCTGCGTATCGTCGAAGCCGCCGCAGCCGAGATCCGGGAACGCGGCACGAACGCCACCACGCTTGACGACGTGGGCCGGCGCAGCGGCACCGGCAAGGGGCAAATGTTCCACTACTTCCCGGAAGGCCGGGAACAGCTTCTGCTCGCAGTCGCCGAACTAGAAGCCGAGCGTGTGTTCGACGACCAGCAGCCGTACCTGAGCGAACTCACCTCGCGCGCGGCCTGGGAGGCGTGGCGCGACCTCATTGTCGAGCGCTACCGCGACCAGGGGCTGCACTGCCCGCTCGGGGTGCTGATCGCTGACGTAGGCCGGTACAGCCCGGCCGCGCAGGCCGTCACGGCGCAACTGGTGCGGCGGTGGCAAGAGTGCGTCCGAGCCGGTATCGAGGCCACGCAAGCGACCGGCGAAGCCAACCCAGCCATCGACGCCGACCGCACGGCCGCAGCCGTGATCGCCACGGTCCAAGGCGGTGTCACCGTCCTGCTCTCCACCGGCTCCGCGGAACATCTGGAGGCCGGACTGAACCTCTGCCTCGACCACCTGCTGTTGTGAACGCACGATCGCCGGCAGTTGGACCGCATGCACAGCGGAAGCATTCGTCCGGTGGGTGGCCCACCCATCAGCGGACGACCGGATCGGGGCCGCCGCCCGCACCGCACAGGTCTGCCTCGCGATCCTCGAACATGACGAGTTGCGAGAGTTCCGAGAAGACCCTGGAGACGGTGAGGGCAGGGCTTCGCCGTAGCCGCATAACGTCCGGTTCGTGATTATTAAAGGCCGAGGAGTGTAAGGGGGCGGCGAGGGTCGCGGGCGTTGCGGCGGAGGCCGGCCGCGATGTTCTTCACTCCGGCCGTACGGAGGGCTCCGATGGCGAGGTTGCACCAGGTGGCCATCGCGCGGGGCGCATTGCCGGTCCGCAGCTGGGAGGCGTCCTCAGCGAAGGTGGTGTCGCGGACATGATGCAGGGCCTCGATCTTCCAGTGGTCGCGGACTAGTTCGGCGAGCCGGGCCGCGGTGGCCTGCTCGGCGGTCAGGCTGGTGACGGCGCAGACCGTCTTGACGGTGGTCTTGCCGTCCTTGAGCTCGGTGCGCCGACGCTTGATCTGGACAGCCTGGCGGGCTCCGGGGAAGACGAGGTTGTTCACGGTGGCGACCTTGATCCGGCGGATCTCCGAGCGACCGTGGCCGATGCCCCGGGTGCGTCCCTGCAGCGGGATGTCCTTCCAGGGAAGGGACTTGAGCCGTCGGCGCAGCTTCTTCTGGTTGCTCTTGACGATCACGATGTAGTGATCTCGTTCGTCTTCTCGCCGACGTCCAGCTGGGCCAGGACCGACCGCCCGGTCCAGCGCGTCGCCGTCGATGCGGCCAGCAGCCGCCGGACCGTCGATTCCGCAGGCAGGAACCGCTTCGGGAACAGTGGGTCGAGGCGTACGCCGAGGCGTTGAAAGATGTGCGGCGGAGCGTCGGCGATCCACTCACTGACCGCCAGCACAGAGGTCGCGCCCGCCAGAACCGCGCACGCGGTCAGTGCGAGCACGGCAACCAGAGCGTGCCGTACGCCGCGTGGGTCACGTGGGTCCGGGCACCTCGGCCAGCCGCTCCAGCAGGCGCGGGACCTCGTCGGACACGACCTTGGGATGCTCACGGAGCTGGTCAAGGGCAGGCGGGATCAGCGATGACGCGTCGGCAGGCACGGTCTTCCACTCGGATCACGGGGCGTAGAGAACTCCATGATCTTGGAAACCGTGCCTGTCACGTTCCGGGACACCCCCGAACTGACAGAACATCACGATCCAGGCGTCACGCGACTACGCCGAAGCCCTGCATCGGGACCGCATGGGCGCGGCGGGGCCCCGGGCGGGCGGACAACGGACCGAACCGTGGCCGGTGGGCGCGGTTGGGGGACGGCGGGAGGGGGTCGGGGTCGGAGGGGTGGGGTCCTGGACGACGACGTGTATTTGTGGCGCC
The DNA here is from genome assembly GCF_042731515.1 of Streptomyces sp. NPDC059850. Lineage (NCBI taxonomy): Bacteria > Bacillati > Actinomycetota > Actinomycetes > Kitasatosporales > Streptomycetaceae > Streptomyces > Streptomyces sp. NPDC059850. Next base: position 39,272 of record NZ_JBHWJI010000024.1, on the reverse strand, counting down.
GTGGACTTCCGGCTCACCCCACGTTCCCGGGCGGCGGCGCCGTAAATATACGAGTCCAGGACCCTGCCCCGGAGGCCCCGGCGCCCGCACCCACCACCCACGGGAACCGCACCCGAACCCGCCCTACGGCACAGCCGCCGCCGTCAGGACCGAGTCCGTCGTGCAGGCCACCAGGAAGGACTCGCCGCGGGCCGCCTTCGGGGGCAGGAGCAGGCGGTGGACGCCCGGGGGCAGGGAGGCGTCGTGGACGTCGAGGGTGTGGGGGCGGGAGAGGCGGTCCAGGCGGTGGGCGGAGAGGCGGACGCGGCATTCGGAGGCGACCTCGACCAGCGCTTCGCCACCCCGCGCCGCCAGGCGGACCAGGCGGCGGCGGTCCTGGGGGGTGGGGTCGAGGGCCTGTACCACCTGGGCGACGAGCAGGGGGACGATGGGGGCGAGGCCGGTGATGAAGACGGCGTCGGAACGGGCCTTCGCGAAGGCGTCGCGGACGGCGTCGCGCTCGTCCTGATGGCTCGTCCGGCCGAAGAACACCACGCCGTAGCGGCGGAGTTCGGCGGCGTGGGCTCCCGCCGCGTCGAGGGTGATCTCGGCGCCGATGCCGGTGCGCCGCAGGGCGGCGGCGAGCTTGGCGAGGAGGGCGGCGCGGCGGCCGATGAGGAGGACGCGGCGGTGGGCGGAGAGGTCGTGGGCGTCGGCGGTGAGGAGCAGTCGGCCGAGTTCGGCGCGGTACTGGTCGCCGTGGAAGCGGTAGGGGCCGATGCCGTGGTAGCCGTCGCGGTCGGGGTCGAGGTCGAAGGCCCGGTCGGTCTGCCAGCGGAAGTCCCGCCAGATGATGTCGGGACCGTCCCGTTCGATGACGGCGGTGACCGCGCCGCAGGCGAGCCCTTCGCATTCGGGGCAGCCGTAGATGACGTACCGTCCGCCGTCGAGCGGCGGCTCGGTCTCCAGCAGGAGTCCGCGGACCTGTTCGGCGAAGACGGTGGGGCCGAGGTCGGAGGCGAGCGGGGAGACGGCGTCGAGGTCGGCGAGGCGCGGCAGGAGGGGGGTGCCGTCCACCACGAAGTCCAGGAAATCGCGGTGCGTTTGGTACGCGCCGTCGGACAGGACGCCGCCGGCGCGCATCGCCGGGGCCAGCCCGAATGTGGCGTACTCGGTGGTCATGCCCCAAGTATTCCCGCATCGGGGCAGGAGCACCGCGACTCGCCTATAGCGGGAGGAAAGCGGATGGGGCACAGGGTCCGCCTCTCGCCGGAACCCCGGGCCGGGATGCGCGGGGCATCGGCAGGGGTCCGGCGAGAAGGCTTCGTCGCACCGGGTGCGGTGGCGACGGCCCCGTGTGGCGGTGCGGGCGGGCTAGCGGGACGTCGAGGTCTCGCTCGATCCGACCCGGTCGTCGGACTCGGAGGCGGCCTCGCCCGTCCCGGCGGCACCGTCGATGTTCTCGGCGGGAGCGGCCGGGCCGATCCGGATCTCGAAGTCGCCGTCGTACTTCTCGTGTCCGGCGATGACGGCCATCTCGACCGCTTCCTCGCCCTTCTCGCCCCGTACGATCAGCGGGTCGCGGCGCAGGTCCTTCAGCAGGGCCCAGCACAGTCCGACCATCACCAGGGTGAAGGGCGCCGCCACCAGGATCGTCAGGTTCTGCAATCCGGTGAGCGCGTCGTCACCGCCGCCGCCGACCAGGAGCATGACGGCCGCGACGCCGCCCGTGACAACGCCCCAGAAGATGACGACGAAGCGGCTCGGCTCGAAGGAGCCCTTCTGCGAGAGGGTGCCCATCACGATCGAGGCCGCGTCCGCGCCGGAGACGAAGAAGATACCGACGAGGACCATCACGATGATGCTCATGACGCTCGCGATCGGGTACTGCTCCAGCACGCCGAACAGCTGGCCCTCAGGCGTGGTCTCCTTGCCGAGCTTCCCGGCGGCCTGGAGCTTCATCGACGAGCCGCCGAAGATCGCGAACCAGATGAGGCTGACCGAGCTGGGAACCAGGATCACACCGCCGACGAACTGCCGGATGGTGCGGCCACGGCTGATCCGCGCGATGAACATGCCGACGAACGGCGTCCAGGAGATCCACCACGCCCAGTAGAAGACCGTCCAGTCGCTCAGCCAGGTCGCGACGGTGTCGCCACCGGTGGCCTCGGTACGGCCGACCAGCTGCGGCAGGTCACCGACGTAGGAGCCGATGGAGGTCGGGAGCAGGTCGAGGATGATGATCGTGGGACCGGCCACGAACACGAACACGGCCAGGAACAGCGCCAGGACCATGTTGATGTTGGACAGCCACTGGATGCCCTTGGCGACGCCCGAGACGGCGGAGGCGATGAACGCGACCGTCAGGATGGCGATCACGGCGACGAGCAGCCCGGTGCCGACGTCGCTCTTCCAGCCCAGCACCTCGACACCGCTGCCGATCTGCAGCGCGCCGAGCCCGAGGGACGCGGCGGAGCCGAAGAGGGTCGCGAAGATCGCGAGGATGTCGATGACGCGGCCGCCCGCGCCGTTGGCGTTCTTGCTGCCGATCAGCGGGGTGAAGACCGCGCTGATGGTCTGGCGGCGGCCTCGGCGGAAGGTGCTGTAGGCGATGGCGAGGCCCACGACCGCGTAGATCGCCCACGGGTGGAGCGTCCAGTGGAACAGCGTCGTGGACATGGCGACCTGCATCTTCTCGGCCGCGGTGCCGGGGTCGGTGCCCGGCGGCGGGGTGATGAAGTGCGCCAGCGGCTCACTCACCCCGTAGAACATCAGGCCGATGCCCATGCCCGCGCTGAACATCATCGCGACCCATGAGACGGTCTTGAACTCGGGGTCCTCGCCTTCCTTCCCGAGCGTGATCTTGCCGTAGCGGCTCATCGCCAGCCACAGCGCGAAGATCACAAAGCCGGTGGCGGCGAGGATGAACGCCCAGCCACCGTTGTGGATCAGTCCGGACAGCATGCTGTCCGAGGCACTCTCCAGAGTGTCCGTGAACAGGGCTCCCCAGACCACGAACGCGAGCGTGAGACCGGCGGAGACGCCGAACACGATGCGGTCGGTCTGGGGAGCCGGAGTCGGGTCGGGACTACCGGGAAGGTCTGCCGTGACCGGAGGGTCGTTTCTTACGTCCCCCGAGTCCTTCTGTGTCTCCGTCACGCATAAACCTTTCACTGTGTTTGATTCCACTGGGTTTAATGGAACGAAGATGCGGCTACCCAGTAGTCGGATACGTATGTCAATACGATCCTTGTTGTGTCAGCACGTGTTCATGCGCTGACCTGCGGTGAGGTGATACGCTGCGCCGCCGTCCAGCAGGAGCGGCACGAGGGCCCGCAGCGGCTGCCGCAGCGGTACGAGGACATCGCGCTCAGCGCCCCGGATCGCCTTCGTCCGTATCCCGTGAAGTCCCAGCTCATCCCGTACGTCGGCGTACTGCGCGGCGCTCAGCCGGTAGCCGCACGGCGGGTCCTGGAGCACCTCGCCCGCCTCGGCCGGGTCGTTGTCGGCGCCGCCGAGGTACACCGGGCCCCGGTCGGCGTAGCCGGACAGCCGGGCCGCCGTCGTCGCGGCCTCTATGCGCGGGCGCCGGTCGCGCACGAAGTCGAACGCACCGTCAAGGGCGGCGAGTTGGGAGCCCACCCGGCGCTTGTTGTTGACGGCGGGGTCGGCCTTCTCGGCGTCGGTGAGCGGGTCGACGCGGGTCTCGACGAGCTGCCCGATGGTGTTCTTGACCCCGGCGGTGTTCCGCAGGATGCGCTCCTGGCCGTCGCCCGCCACCTGCTTGACCGGCTCGCCCGTTTCGGGGTCGGTCCAGATGCCGTAGACGCCGGTGGAGTAGCCCGCGTCCTCGGCGTGCGGGCGTACATACCGGTCCGCGAGGGCGCGCGCCTCGTGGTGGACGGGGGTGGCGGTGTTGAGGTTGCGCGGCCACAGGGCCAGCAGGTCCTTCATGTAGTACGGGACGGTGGCCCCGTACTCGTGCAGGTCGTAGACGGTGTCCGGCCGCCAGTCGCGGATGACGCGCGTCATGGCGCGGGCCTCGGCGGTGGTGAGCGCGATGTGGTCGCGGTTGATGTCCGTGCCGTCGGAGTTGCCCCGGGTGTCGGCGGCCCGGCCGTCGGGGTTGGCGGTGGGCACGACCAGGACGTTCGTACGCTCCAGGAAGCGGCGGGTCTTCCGGTCCTTGGCGTAGGCGAGGTCGCGCACGGTGGTCAGACAGGCCTCGCGGCCTGACGGTTCGTCACCGTGCTGGGAGCAGATGAGCAGCAGGGAGTTTCCGCGCGCGGCCCGGGCCGGGTCGGCGGGCGCCCCGGGGGCGCCGATCCGCACCAGGTTGAGGGGGCGGCCCTGCGCGGTGGTGCCGATGGTGTCGACGGCGACGCGCGCGCTGGCCCGGTCGACGGCCGCGAGGAAGTCCGCCTCCTCTGCCTGGGTCGTCCAGCGCGCGCCCTGACTGGTCTCGAAGCCGGTGCGCGGCGCTCCGGGCTCGGCCCGCGCGGGCGCGGCCAGCAGCGAGCCGGTGAGCAGCGCGCCGAGCGCGCCGCAGGTCACGGCGGTGCGGATGAGGGGGACGGGTGAGAACACGGTGCGGACCTCCAGGGATCGCGGTGTGGTGCGGACGCCCGGTGAGGCGCCCGGGTGCGGGCGCCTCACCGGAGGTGTGCGGGTGCGGATCAGCGCAGGGGCAGCGGGGACTCGATGTGCGGGGTACGGACGCCGCGCAGGCGCTCGGGGGCGACCTCGGGCGCGGCGGCCTCGGTCTTCACGGCGCCGGTCAGCGGCAGACGGGCCGCCGTGCGGTTCAGGTCGAGGGTCAATCGGGGTGTGGTGGCGGGCGGTTCGAGGAGTCCGGCGTCCGTACCGGCGATGATCAGGCCCAGCCGGTGGCCCGCCGGAACGACATGGTCGGTGGCCGCCAGGTCGAGGGTGACGGTGTACGGCTTGCCGGGGGTCAGCGGGCGGCCCTTGCCGGAGTCGGCGTAGTGGCCGAGGTCGGCCCAGCCACGGCTGAAGACGGTGTAGTCGACCGCCTTCTTATCGGCCTCGGTCGCCTTGAAGCAGGCGCTGTCGCCCGCCGTGCCGCTCCCCCAGCAGGTGCGGCCGTCGAGGGTGACGATGCCCTCGCCCGCCCCGCCGTAGTCGCGGATGGTGTCGGGGCCGAGGTCGACCAGGACCGCGCTCAGGTGGGCGCTGGTGGTGGACGGGGTGGCGGTGACCGTCATGGCGCCGGAGCCGGACAGCCGCAGGTCCTTGGTCAGCGGTGGTGTGCTGAAGCCCGCCTTGGCGGCGGTCGGCCGGTCGATGTCGGCGGCCCAGTCGGTCTCGCTCAGCCGGGGGTCGTCGGTGAAGGACGCGGTGGCGCCGGGCCGAGCCCGCTCGGTACCGAGGACGCCCACCCCGGGCGTCTCGCCGGTGCCCGGCCGCAGGGTGGTCTGCCGGGTGCCGGACGGGGGCCAGACGCGGTCGGTGGACCACTGGTCGGGGGCGCGTTCGACGTCGGCCATGGGCGCGCGCTCGATGCCGTTGTCGAGGCCGAGGAGGTAGTGGTCGAACCAGCGGTGCAGCGTCTTGACCCATGCCCCGCGCCGGAAGTCGAACGGGTCGACGTGTCCGGCCTGCGACAGCCAGATCTTGCGCTCCACGCCCGCGTCGGCGAGCGCGTCCCACCACTGTCCGAGGTGCTTGGTGCGGACGTTGAGGTCCTGCATGCCGTGGACGGCGAAGACGCTGGCGCGCACCTTGCGGGCGTCGGGCACGTAGTCGCGGGCGCTCCACAGCCCGGTCCAGTCGCCGCTGCGCGGGGCGCCGTCGACGAGACGTTTCTGTACGGCGTCGCAGCGCTGGTGCGCGGCGTCGCTCCCGACGGCGCCGGCCAGCCCGTCGGGGCCGGAGCCGAAGAGGGCCGCGCCCTTCGCGAAGTAGTAGTCGTACCAGGAGGAGATGGCGCCGATGGGCACGATGGTCTTGAGGCCCTTGACCCCGGTGGCCGCGACGCCGTTGGCGATGGTGCCGTCGTAGCTCTTGCCGATCATGCCGGTGCGGCCGTTGCTCCAGGACGCCTTGACCGGCGTGCCGCCGGCCGCCGCGCTGTAGCCGGTGGCGCGGCCGTTCAGCCAGTCCACGACGGCCTTGGCGGACTGGATGTCGGAGCGGCCGCCGACGTCGACACAGCCGTCGGAGCGGTTGGTTCCGGCGAGGTCCACGAGGACGGTGGCATAGCCGCGCGGGACGAAGTAGTTGTCGTAGAAGAGCGGGAACTGCACCGGTTTGCCGGTGGCGTCATACGTCTTGAGCTGGCTCTCGTTGCCGCGTCCGCAGCAGGAGTAATACGGACTGGCGTCCATGATCACGGGAATCTTCCGGCCCTGCCGGGCGGTCTCGCGCGGCCGGACGATGTCGACGGCGACCCGGTCGGTCCTGCCGTCCGCGTCACCGTCGAGTTTCGTGTCCACCCATACGGACTCGCGTATGGCGTCGCCGTACGAGTAGACCGGTCTGCTCTCCGGGACCTGGGCCGCGTGGGCCGGTGGGGTGCCGAGGGGAGACAGCGGGAGGAGGGTGGCGGCCACCAGTGCGGTGAGCGCCGGAACGAGGTGCCTGGCCCAGTGGATGCGGGGTTTCCGCCTACGTAGCAGCACGGGCCGGACGTTAGCGCGAGTGAACTCCTGTGCAGAAGAGGGCGAACGGCGCGGCGCGGCATGGGGCCCGTGTGGCGGCTGGATGTCGATTGCATGTCAGGTAACGGATGGACGGGAAGTGCGCACGGGGAGTACATAGAGTCGCGAATGATCGTTCTCGCCTACGAGTTGGAGGACTCGTGCGTCACCACAGACTCATCGTCCCGAGCGCGGCCGCGGCCTGCCTCCTGCTGGCGATCCCGGCCTCGGCGGCCACACCCGCGCCCGGCGCGCCCGGCATCGGCGACTCCTACTATCCCTCGTACGGCAACGGCGGCTACGACGTCTCCCACTACGACCTGCGGCTGAAGTACCAGCCGAAGTCGGACGCGCTGGAGGGCACGGCGACCATCGTCGCCACCGCCAAGCAGGACCTGTCCCGCTTCAACCTCGACTTCGCGCTCGATGTGCGCGAGGTGCTGGTGGGTGGGAAGAAGGCGGCGTTCGCGAAGACCGGCGACCACGAGCTGGAGGTCACCCCCTCCTCGGCGATCGGCTCCGGCCGATCCTTCACCGTCGTGGTGCGCTACAGCGGTACGCCGTCGAAGGTGGAGGCGGGCGGGTTCACCAGCTGGCAGCGGACGCCGGACGGCGGGGTCGCGGCCAATGAGCCGGAGTCGGCGTGGTGGTGGTTCCCGAGCAATGACCATCCGCTGGACAAGGCCACGTACGACGTCTCGGTGGCGGTGCCGGACGGTACGCAGGCCATCTCCAACGGCCGTCTGACGTCGAACAGTTCGCAGCTGGGCTGGACCCGCTACAACTGGCGCTCCAGCAAGCCGCAGGCCACGTATCTGGCCACGCTCGCGGTCGGCAAGTTCGACATCACGACGGACACCACCGCGAACGGCCTGCCGGTCCTCAACGCCTACAGCAAGGACCTCGGCGAGAACGCGGGCGCGGCGCGGGCCAGCATCGAGCGGACGGGCGAGATCGCCGACTGGGCGTCCACGGTCTTCGGCCCGTACCCCTTCGAGGCGCTGGGCGGCTATGTGCCGAACGTGTCCGCCGGATTCGCCCTGGAGACCCAGACCCGGCCCTTCTACGGCCCGAAGAAGTTCGCCAAGGGCTCGAACGTGTCGGTCGTCGTGCACGAGCTGGCGCACCAGTGGTTCGGCGACAGCGTCTCGGTGAAGGACTGGCGCGACATCTGGATCAACGAGGGCTTCGCGAGCTACGCGCAGTGGCTGTGGTCGGAGAAGGAGGGCGAGGGCACGGCGCAGGAGCTGGCGGACTACACGTACGACTCCTACCCGGCCGACGACCCGTTCTGGAAGGTCGAGCCGGGCGACCCGGGCGCGGACAACCAGTTCCACGAGGCGGTGTACGACCGGGGCGCGCTGGCGCTGCAGGCGCTGCGGAATCGTATCGGCGACAAGGCCTTCTTCACGATCCTGAAGGGCTGGACGACGGAGCACCGGTACGGCAACGCCTCGGTGAAGGACTTCGTGAACTACGCCGAGAAGGTATCCGGGAAGCCCCTGTCCGCGCTCTTCGACACCTGGCTGTTCACCCCGTCGAAGCCGGGGTCGACCCAGGCGCGGGCGGCGGAGCTGAGCCCGGCGAAGGCGCCGGTGCGGCCGAAGTCCTGGGAGAAGATCCAGGCGGCGCACAGCGAGCGGTGACGCTTCGCGAGAAAAGGCCGGTGCCCGGGCCATGGCCCGGGCACCGGCTGTGAGCGCTCGCTGTCAGTCCACCGGGCGCAGAGTGACGGTGTAGTCGTACGCCTTGTCGGCCTTCACCCGGTACTGGTCGCGCACCGGGTTCGGGGTGTCGCCCACGCCGGTGACGTCGTGGTCGGCGTGGAGGGTGTTCCAGCCCGCGTTGCGCTTGAGGAGATGCGGGTACGCGGCGCGGTCGAGGTCGTCGTACGCGGTGGCGCCCGCCTGGAGGTCACCGGAGACCAGCAGCCCGGGGCCGCCGCGCCCGTCGGTGAGGGACGCCCAGCGCACGTCGTCGTGGTTGCCGTGGTCCTGCGGCTTCAGATACTCCTCGTACTGGTCCTCGACCGTGGACGACCACACGCCCATGGGCGCGCCGTCCTTGCGGTCGTTGTAGTTCTCGACCGGGCCGCGGCCGTACCACCGGAACGTGTCGTACCGCTCCGGCACCTTGAGCTTCATGCCCACTCGCGGCAGGTACGACAGCTTGCGGAACTCGCCGCGCGCCTCCACCTTGTGCTGGACGCGCATCGTGCCCGAGCCGTCGACGCGGTAGGTCATGGTCTGGTCGAAGGACGCGCCCGTCGCCTCGGGCGGCGCGACCGTGGTCGTGAAGGCGACGCTGACCGTGCCGTCGTCGCCCGGGGTCACGTCCGTGCCCGTGACGGTGGCGCGCAGCCGGTCGAGGCCGAGGGAGCGCCACTGCTTGCCCTCCGCCGTGCCCCAGTCGGAGCGCTCGTTGCTGATGGGGGCGCGCCAGGCGTCGAGTTCCGGGCCGGAGGTGAGCAGCTCGCGGCCGCCCGCGCGCATCGAGGTGAGCGTGCCCTTCTTCTTGTCGAAGGTGTAGCGGAAGCCGGAGCCGGTGACCTCGACCGTGTCGTCCTTGCCGACGACCGTGGCCTTGCCGTCGCCCGTACGCGCCTGCTCCGGCTCGGGGACCTTGTCGCCGCCGACCGCGAACTGGCCGAAGGACACGACGTGTCCTGCCTTCGCCCAGTCGGTGTCGTGGGCGGTCACCGCCTGGACGGTGAGGTAGCGCTCGTAGCCGCCGGGGTTCGCGGGCGGGGCGGGCAGCTGGACCTCGTCGCTCGCGTCGGGTCCGACGTCCAGCGCGCGGGTGCCGCTCGCGACGGTCTTCGCGCCCTCGGTCACCTTCCAGCGCAGTTTCAGGTCGTCGGTGCCGGTGAAGACGCGCTCGTTGGTGACCTTGACCTTGCCGGTGCGGGCGTCGGCGTCGGTGACGCGGATCGGCGCCTGCACCCAGGCGAGCTGGGCGGTCTCCGGCTCCGGCTTGCGGTCGGCGGTGATCAGGCCGTCGACGCCGGATTCGTAGAGGCCGTACGACAGATAGCTGCCCTTGCGCTGGAAGGTGTCGAAGTCCAGAGCGATCAGGGCGTCCCGCTTCGGGTCCTCACCGGCGGCGAGCCGTTCCGCGCCGAGTGCGGTGCCGTAGACGCGGACCTGGTCGATGGTGCCCTTGGCGGTGCGTCCCGGGTAGCCGTCTTCCATGGTGTCGGCGTTGCGGCCGACGCCGAGGTCGTAGCCGGTGTAGTCGATGCGGCCGCTCCAGGCGGTCTCGGCGAGCTGCTTGCCGTCGACGAACAGGCGCAGCGCGCTCCCGTCGTAGCTGCCGGTGACGCGGTGCCAGGCGCCGGTCCAGCCCTCGGGGACGTCCGCCGTCACCGTGCGGGGCTTGCCCTCGCTGGTGATCGTGAACTCCAGGGTGTCGGCGTCCTTCATGCGCAGCACGTACTGGTCGCCCTTGCTGACCATGGTGAAGTCGCCGGTGAACGGCTCGGCGGGCTTGACCTGGGCGTCGAGGGTGACCGCCGTGCCGGTCAGGTCGAGCTTGGGGTCGCGGTAGGTCTCCACGAAGTCGTCCAGCCCGGACAGGTACAGCGCCTTGCCGCGCTGGCCGTCGACCACCTTCGGCTTGCCGGAGAGGCTGGCGGCGATTCGGTTGCCGGAGGAGTCGGGGGTGGTGATCAGGGGGCGCTCGATGTTCTGCTCGGCCCAGTCCCAGATGAAGCCGCCCTGGGCCCTGGGGTATTTCCGCATGACCTCCCAGAACTCCCGGAAGTTGCCGAGGCTGTTGCCCATCGCGTGGGCGTATTCGCCCATCACGATCGGCTTGGTGAAGGACTTGGCCTTGGATTCGAGGGAGGCGGGGGTGGGGTAGCGCGGGCCCGCGATGTCGGCGAACGGGGCGTCGCCGTCGGGCCGGTTGGGCTGGTGGTACAGCGGCCGGGTCGGGTCGGTCTTCTTCGTCCACTCGGCCATCGTGTAGTGCGCCTTGCCGAGCCCGGCCTCGTTGCCGGTGTCCCACATGATGACGCTGGGGTGGTTCTTGTCGCGCTCGACCATGCCCTGGTGGCGCTCCAGGAACGCCTTCTGCCACTCGGGCTTCTCGGCGAGGCAGTCGTCCGGGCAGTTCTCGAAGCTGTGGGTCTCCACCTCCATCTCGTCGTCGATGAGGATGCCCTCACGGTCGGCGAGTTCGTAGAGGTAGGGGTCCGAGGGGTAGTGGGAGGTGCGGATCGCGTTGACGTTCAGCCGCTTCATCAGCCGGACGTCCTGCTCCATGCGCTCCCGGGTGGCGTACCGGCCGGTGGCGGGGTCGGTCTCGGCGCGGTTGACGCCGCGTATGAGGATGCGCTTGCCGTTGAGCTTGAGCTGCTGGTCCTTGACCTCGACCTCGCGGAAGCCGACGCTCTGGCGGGCGGTCTGGGTGACCTTGCCGTCGGCGTTACGCAGCTTGAGCACGAGCCGGTACAGGTTCGGTGTCTCGTCCGACCACTTGGCGGGGTTCTTCACCTCGGCGGTCAACTCGGCCTTGCCGTCCGCCTCCTCGGCGGACAGCCGCCGCACCTCGCGGCCGCGCGGGTCGTACAGCACGCCCGTGACCCGCTGCTTCCCCTTCTCACCGCCCTCGGCGCGCGCGATGTCGACCTCGGCGCGGAGCGTGGCGTCCCGGTAGTCGGCGTCGAGGTCGGTGGTGACGTACGCGTCCTCCATCCGGGTCTTCGGGGTGGAGTACAGCGATACGGAGCGGAAGATGCCCGCGAAGCGCCACTGGTCGTAGTCCTCCAGGTACGAACCCGCGCTCCAACGGTGCACCTGGACGGCGACGCGGTTGTGGCCGGGCCGCAGATAGTCGGTCACGTCGAACTCGGCGGGGACGTAGCCGCCCTGGTCGTAGCCGACGTAGCGGCCGTTGACCCAGACGAACGCGCCGGAGGTCATCCCGTCGAAGCGGAGCACCTGCCGCCGCCCGTCCCAGTTCCTCGGCACCTGGACGTCCTTGAGGTACGTCCCGGTGGGGTTGACGTCACGGGGAATCTTCGGGGGCTTCTCGGGGACGATCTCGCCGTCGATGTTGCGGAAGATCGGGTGGTCGAGGTCGTCGGTCTGCCAGGTGTGCGGGACCTTGACGCGCTGGAATCCCTGGGAAGAGGACGCGTCGTAGCCCTCCTTCCAGAAGCCCTGGGGCGCGTCCTCGGGCTTGTCGGCGAGGGCGAACCGCCAGCTGCCGTCGAGGCTGCGCTGCCACTTCTGCGCGTCCGGCCCGGTGGGCTTCAGCCGGGCGTGCGGGGGCTCCTGGCCCTCCCCGGTCTTCTCCGGATCCTCCAGGTAACTGTGCACATCGGCGGGGAACTTGCCCGCGTCCGGCGCTCTTCCGGCGGCGGTGTCCGCCGTGGTGAGGGCGGCCCCGAGCGCGGTGGCCATGGCGGCCGCCACCGCGATCAGTCGTGTGCCGTACCTGCCGCGTACCGTGCCCAATCCGACCCCACCTCACATATTCGCAAGAAAACCAACACAGCTGAACAGCGATGCACGCTATTGGCCGGGTAAAGAGAGCGTCAACGGTGCGGACCGATCTCTGTGCGATCAGATAAGGCCGGAAGGTTTCACAGCGATGATGAGACAGCAATACTGATACGCCCGAGCGGGCAGCACACCGGAGAGCGAGGCGCGCCCATGAGCACCCCCGAGAGCGGGGAACCGACCCTGACCGTCGACGAGCTGGCGGCCCGGGCCGGGGTGACCGTCCGCACGATCCGCTTCTACGGCACCCGGGGCCTGCTGCCGCCGCCCGCCATCGGCCCGCGCCGGGTGGGGCACTACGGGCCCGAGCATCTGTCGCGGCTCGCGCTGATCGAGGAGTTGCAGCACCACGGCATGACCCTCTCCGCCATCGAGCGCTATCTGCGGCAGCTCCCGGCGGACCTGAGCGCGGACGACCTCGCCATCCACCGCGCCCTCGTCGCCTCCTGGGCGCCCGAGGCACCCGAGGAGGCGACCCGCGAGCAACTGGCCCGGCGCGCCGGGCGCGAGCTGTCCGACGAGGACGTCGACCGGCTGGCCGCCCTCCACGCGCTGGAGCGCACCGACCGGCCGGACGTCTTCCGCGTCGACCCCGGGGTGCTGCACCTGGGCCTGCGGCTGCTGGACGTCCCGATCGACCTGGAGACGATATTGGCGGCCCATACGGTCGTCCAGGAGCACAGCCGCTCCGTGGCCCGCGAGCTGGGGCGGCTCTTCCGCGACGAGGTGTGGGGCCCGGAGCGGGAGCCGGAGTCCGGCGGCGGGGCGGAGCGGATGGCGGCGAAGAAGTCACTGTCGGCGGACATGCAACCGCTGGTGGTGCAGGCGCTGGTGATCGCGTTTCAGCGGTCCATGAAGCAGGAGCTGCGGGCCTGGTACGGGACCGCGGACTGAACCGCTAGTCCTGTACGAGGGCGGCGGCCAGCTCGGCGGGGCGGGTGGCGAACGGTGAGTGGCTGCCCGGCAGCGTCCGTACGGTGAACGGCTGGTCCGGCATCGCCGCGTCGGTCTCCGCGATCATCAGGTCCTGCAGCGCGGGCGTCAGGGCCCAGTCCTCGGCGCACCGGATGAACGTGCGCGGGATGCGGCCCCAGCGCTCACGGGTGAGGGTGAGCGGGGTGGTCGGTATCGCGAACGGCATATCGGGGCTGAGGGCGTGGCGCCAGCGGGCGAAGGACTCGGCGGGGACGTCGTGGTAGTAGGCCAGCCGCAGCGCCTCCCCGTACTCCGGGTCGGCGGACAGCGGATTGACGCGGAACGCGCCGATGGCCTCCGGGTCGCCCACTACCAGCCCCTGGCCACGGGCGGTCGCGGCCTGCTCCGGGGCCGCCATGTAGTCGGCGAAGCGGGGGCGTGCGGCCGGTACGACGGACGTGAGGTAGACCAGCTCGTCGACCAGTTCGGGGGCCTGCTCGGCAGCCAGGGAGGCGGAGACGCCACCGGCGCTGTGCGAGACGAGGACCACCCTGCGGTGGCCGCTCACCGCGCGCAGCGCCGAGACGACGGACCCGGCGCACTCCTCCAGGGTCAGCCCGGCCAGCGCGGACTTCTCGGTCGCGAAGCCGGGCTGGCCCGGGGCGTGGTAGCCCGAGGGCACCGGGGCGTCGAAGCCGTGCCCCGGCAGGTCGACGGCGAGGCTCACCGCGCCGAGCCCGGCCAGGGCGCGCTGGGTCTGGGCCCACTGCCAGGAGGAGTGCCAGGCGCCGTGGACGAGGACGAAGAGGGTGTTGCTCGTGTTGCTCACGTTGCTCATGAGGACAGTCCACCCGCTCAGGGGCCGGTCATCCAGCGCCATATCTCGCCAACGAGGCGCCGATATCCGCCAGATATCGACGCCCCTGTCGGTCAACGCTAGTCCGTGAAGCGTTCGCCGCGCTCCGCCTTCTCCAGCAGCAGCGGCGAGGGCGCGAACCGCTCCCCGTACGCCGCCTGGAGTTCCCGGGCGCGGGCCACGAAGCCCGGCACGCCGCCCTCGTAGCCGTTGATGTACTGCAGCACCCCGCCCGTCCAGCCGGGGAAGCCGATGCCCAGGATCGAGCCGATGTTGGCGTCGGCGACGGACGTCAACACGCCCTCCTCCAGCAGCCGCACCGTGTCGAGGGCCTCGCGGAAGAGCATGCGCTCCTTCATGTCCTCGAAGGGGATGCTCGTGTCGCTGCTGGTACCGAAGTGTTCGCGCAGCCCCGGCCAGAGTCCGAGCCGCTTGCCGGTGGCCGCGTCGTACTCGTAGAACCCCGCTCCCCCGCTGCGGCCCGGGCGGCCGAACTCCTCCACCATGCGGTCGATGACCGCGTCCGCCGGGTGCGGCTGCCACTCGCCGCCCGCCTCCAGCGTCGCGCGCCGGGTCTCCTCGCGGATCCTGCGCGGGAGGGTCAGGGTGAGTTCGTCCATGAGGGAGAGCACCTTGGCGGGGTAGCCCGCCTGGGCGGCGGCCTGTTCGACCGAGGCCGGGTCGATGCCCTCGCCGACCATCGCCACGCCCTCGTTGATGAAGTGGCCGATGACGCGGGAGGTGAAGAAGCCGCGGGAGTCGCTCACGACGATCGGGGTCTTGCTGATCTGCCGCACCAGGTCGAAGGCGCGGGCCAGCGCCTCGTCCCCGGTGCGGTCGCCCTTGATGATCTCGACCAGGGGCATCTTGTCGACGGGTGAGAAGAAGTGCAGCCCGATGAAGTCGTCCGCGCGCTGCACGCCCTCCGCGAGCAGGGTGATCGGCAGGGTGGAGGTGTTGGAGCACAGCAGCGCGTCCGGCGCGACGATGGGCTCGATCTCCTGGAAGACCTTGTGCTTGAGCGCCGGGTCCTCGAAGACCGCCTCGATGACGGCGTCACAGCCCGCGAGGTCGCGGGGGTCGGCGGTCGGGGTGATACGGGCCAGCAGCTCGTCGCGCCGGGCCTCGCTCGTACGGCCCTTGGCGACCGCCTTGGCCAGCAGCCCTTCCGCGTACGCCGTGCCCTTGGCCGCCGCCTCGGCGGACACGTCCTTCAGCACGACCTCGATCCCGGCCTTGGCGCAGGCGTAGGCGATGCCCGCGCCCATCATCCCGGCGCCCAGCACGGCGACCTTGCGGACCGTGCGGGGTTCGATGTTTTTTGGGCGGTTGGCACCGGAGTTGACCGCCTGGAGATCGAAGAAGAACGCCTGGATCATGTTCTTGGCGGTCTGGCCGGTGACCAGCTCGGTGAAGTACCGGGCCTCGATGGTCTGCGCCGTCTCGAAGTCGACCTGTGAGCCCTCGACGGCGGCGGCGAGGATGTTGCGCGGGGCCGGGTAGGGGGCGCCGTTCAGCTGCTTGCGCAGATTGGCCGGGAAGGCGGGCAGGTTGACGGCGAACTTCGGGTCCGCCGGGGTGCCGCCGGGGATGCGGTAGCCCTTCTCGTCCCAGGGCTGCCGGGACTCGGGGTGCGCGTCGATGAAGGCGCGCGCCCGCGCCAGCATCTCGTCCGCCGTGTCCACGGCCTCGTGCACCAGACCTGCCTCCAGCGCCCGGCGCGGGGCGTACCGGGTGCCCTGGAGCAGCACCTTGAGCAGCGCGTCGGCGACGCCCAGCAGCCGCACCGACCGCACGACCCCGCCGCTCCCGGGCAGCAGCCCGAGGGTCACCTCGGGGAACCCGATCCGCGACGCGGGGGTGTCGAGCGCGACCCGGTGATGGCAGGCGAGCGCGATCTCGAACCCCCCACCGAGCGCCGCCCCGTTGATCGCGGCGACGACGGGCTTGCCGAGGGTCTCGATCCGGCGCAGCCCGCGCTTGATGCGCAGGTTCGTCTCGAAGACCTGCTGCGCCTGGTCGGCCCCCAGCGTGATCATGTCCTTGAGGTCCCCGCCCGCGAAGAACGTCTTCTTGGCGGAGGTGACGATGACCCCACGGATCGACTCGCTCTCCGCCTCCAGCCGCTCGGCGACGGCGTCGAGGGAGCCGATGAAGGCCGCGTTCATGGTGTTGGCGGACTGACCGGGGTCGTCCAGGACAAGGGTGACGATGCCGTCGTCGCCCTGCTCCCAGCGGATGGTCGAGGCGCTGGCGGGGTTGCTCATCTCACGGTCTCCAGGGGGCGAGGGGGCGGAACGGAAGCGATTCGAAAGCGAGGTCGGCCGACGACGGGACGGTCCTCTCCCGGCCCCTGCCGGTCCAGCGGGGGCCGGGTCCAAAAGCCAACACCTGAGGGGTCGCGTCGGGACCCAGCCGCTGAACCCCGGCGGGACCCAGCGGCCAACCCCTGGCGGGGTGCAGGGGGCAGCCCCAACGAGACCCAGCAGCGCAGCCCCGGCGGGGTGCAGGGGCCCAACCCCGGCGGGTCCAGGGGCACGGCCCCGGTGGGGGGCCGGGGGCGGAGCCTCCGGTTTCGGGAAGGGGCGGGGTGGGGGAAGACACGGCCCACGGACCTACAGCCGTTCGACCACCGTCGCGATGCCCATGCCGCCGCCCACGCACAGCGTCGCCAGGCCGTAGCGTTCGTCGCGGCGTTCCAGTTCGTCCACCAGGGTGCCCAGGATCATCGCGCCGGTGGCGCCCAGGGGGTGGCCCATGGCGATCGCGCCGCCGTTGACGTTGATCTTGTCCAACCCCAGGCCCATGTCCTCGGCGAAGCGGAGTACGACCGCCGCGAAGGCCTCGTTGATCTCGACCAGGTCGATGTCGTCGATGGTCAGCCCGGCCTTGGCCAGGGCCTTGCGGGTGGCGGGGGCCGGGCCGGTGAGCATGATGGTCGGGTCGGCGCCGGAGACGGCGGCGGAGACGATGCGGGCGCGGGGGTTGAGCCCGTAGCGTTCGCCGGTCTCGCGGTTGCCGATGGCGACGAGGGCCGCGCCGTCCACGATGCCGGAGGAGTTGCCCGCGTGGTGGACGTGGTCGATGGCCTCCACCCAGTGGTACTTCTGCAGCGCCACCGCGTCGAAGCCGCCCGCCTCGCCGATCGTCGCGAACGACGGCTTGAGCCCGGCCAGGGTCTCGGGGGTGGTGCCGGGGCGGATGTGTTCGTCGTGGTCGAGGACGGTCAGCCCGGCGCGGTCGCGGACCGGGACGACGGAGCGGTCGAAGCGGCCGTCCTTCCAGGCCTGGGCCGCCCGTTCCTGGGACAGCGCGGCGAAGGTGTCCACGTCGTGGCGGGTGAAGCCGCCGAGGGTGGCGATGAGGTCGGCGCCGATGCCCTGGGGGACGAAGCCGGTCTCGTAGTTGGTCATCGGGTCGGCGAACCACGCGCCGCCGTCGGAGCCCATCTTCACGCGCGACATGGACTCGACGCCGCCCGCCAGCACCAGGTCCTCCCAGCCCGAACGGACCTTGGCGGCGGCCAGGTTGACGGCCTCCAGGCCCGAGGCGCAGAAGCGGTTCTCCTGGACGCCCGCCACGGTGACCGGGAGCCCGGCCGCGATGGCCGAGACCTTGGCGATGTCGGAACCCTGGTCGCCGAGCGGGCTGACGACGCCGAGCACCACATCGTCGATCGCCGCCGGGTCGAGGTCGGGGAAACGCCGCCGGATCTCGTGGATGAGGCCCACGACGAGGTCGACGGGCTTGGTGCCGTGCAGGGCGCCGTCGGCCTTGCCGCGCCCGCGCGGGGTGCGGATGGCGTCGTACACGTACGCTTCGGTGCTCACGTCTGCTGCCTTTCGGGGGGCTTCAAGGGAGAGGAGGGCGGTTGGCGCGTTACGACGAGGGCCCCTCACCGGGCGGCGTCGGCAGGACGTCGGGGACGCCCCAGTCGCGGGCCACCTCGGCGGCGTCCGCGCCGGGTAGGGCGGGGCCGCCGCGCACCCGGCCGGGGGTGGCGGAGAAGCGCGGGGCGGGCGCGGGCTGGGTGATGCCCGCCTCGTCGACGAAGGTGTCGCGGGCGGCGAGTTGCGGATGGTGGGGGGCCTCGCTCAGCGACAGGACGGGTGAGACGCAGGCGTCCGACCCGGTGAACACCGCCGTCCACTCCTCGCGGGTGCGCTCCTTGAAGCGGGCGGCGATGACGTCGCGCAGCCGGTCCCAGCTGTGGACGTCGCGGCGGTTGGGCACCTGCTCGGCGACCCCGAGCAGGTCGATGAACTCGGCGTAGAACGCGGGCTCCAGCGCGCCGACCGCCATATAGCCGCCGTCGGCGGTCTCGTACGTGCCGTAGAAGGGGCTGCCGCCGTCGAGGAGGTTGCTGCCGCGCCGGTCCTGCCAGCCACCGGCGGCCATCATGCCGTGCAGGACGGCGGTCAGATGCGCGGTGCCGTCCACGATCGCCGCGTCCACCACCTGGCCGGTGCCGCCGGAGCGGGCGTGCTGGAGGGCGGCGAGGACGCCGATGACGAGGTAGAGCGAGCCGCCCGCGTAGTCCCCGAGCAGGTTCGCGGGCACCACCGGCGGGCCGTCGGCGGCCCCGATCGCGCCCAGGGCGCCGGTGATGGCGATGTAGCCGATGTCGTGCCCGGCCGTGCCGGAGAGCGGGCCCTCCTGCCCCCAGCCGGTCATCCGGCCGTAGACGAGCGCCGGGTTACGGGCGAGGCAGGGGTCCGGGCCGAGGCCCAGCCGCTCGGCGACACCGGGGCGGTAGCCCTCGATGAGGATGTCGGCCCGCTCGACGAGGCCGAGCGCCGCGTCCCGGCCGTGCTCGGACTTCAGGTCGAGCAGGACGGAGCGCTTGTTGCGGTTGGCGACGTCGTACGCCGGGTCGATCTTCAGGCCGCCGGGCCGCCCGGGGCGGTCGATCCGTACGACATCGGCGCCCAGGTCGCCCAGGAGCATGGCCGCGAACGGCCCGGGGCCGATCCCGGCCAGCTCCACCACCCGCACCCCGGCCAGCGGCCCGTGCCCCGCCGCTCCGCCCACGCCTGCTGCTGCCGCCGCCATCCGGGACCGTCCTAGCCTTTGTGACACCACCGCTGTAACACCGCCGATGCTAGGAACGCGCCCCTCATTCCACAAGCCCCCACCCGGGGCGGCGCGTTCAGCCCGGCGTGTCCGCCCGCTCCGAGGAAGGCGAGGGCGCCCGCAGCAGCTGGTCGCCGGAGAGCGCCGGGTCCACCAGACGGCCCAGCCGCCGTGGCACATCCGCTCCCACCAGCACGATCACCACCAGCGTCAGACCGGACGTCAGCACCGCCAGGGCCTGCCCGAGCGGCATGCCCTCCGCCAGCCGCGTGCCCAGCACCGGGGCCACGGCGCCGCCGAGCGCCCCCGTGTTGTAGACGAAGCCGAGCGACGCGGCGCGGCTCTGGGTGGGGAAGTGTCCGGCGATGTACTTCGGCAGGATGCCGGAGATCCCCTGGCTCAGGGCGAGCAGACAGAACAGCAGCACCCCAAGACCCACCAGCGTGTCCCGCACCGCGAACACCGGGAAGACGAAGCACAGCGAGGCGAGCAGGGTGTACGCGTAGGCCCGCCGGGTGCCGATCCAGTCACCGGCGAAACCGGCCAGCCAGCATCCGGCCATCGTGCCGAAGCCCGCGTAGAACATCGCGTCGGTGACCTCGGACGGCGTGTACCCCAGCTCCGTCTTCAGATAGGTGGGCAGCAGCGCCTGGATGGGCCAGCTGTAGAGGAAGGCGCAGAAGACGGTGGCCATCAGCGCCACGTACAGCAGCCAGCCCCGCCGTCCCCCGAGCTGGGCGGCGAAGGCGAGCAGCGCGCCCGCCGCCAGCAGCGACAGCGGCCACCGCCAGCCCGCGCCCAGCGGGGTGAAGACGCAGAACAGCGCGGCGCTCGCGGCCACCGCGAGGGCCGCGTTGAGGTAGGCGCGGCGGCCGGTGAACAACGGCCGGAAGGGGTTGGGGCGGGCGCCGGACGCGGCCACCTCCTCGCGCCAGTCCCCCGCCTCCGGGAGCGCGCGCCGCACCCACAGCGCGACGAAGACGGGCAGGACGCCGATGTAGAACATCCAGCGCCAGCCCCAGTGCGGTACGACCCACTTGTACAGCTCGGCGGCGAGGATCGTGCCGCCCGCGTAACCGGAGATCAGAAAGCCGGAGGCGCGGTTGCGCAACTGGGCGGGCCAGCTCTCCAGGGCGTACGTCGCGCTCGCGCTGTACTCACCGGCCATGCCCATGCCAATCAGCAGCCGGGCGGTGAACAGGCTGAAGTAATTCCAGGCGAAGCCGCACGCGAAGGTGCCCAGCGAGTAGAGCACAATGCTGGCGATCATCGCGGGCTTGCGCCCGTACCGGTCCCCCATCGCGCCGAGCAGCGCCCCGCCGAGCCAGCGGGTGATGAACGCGCCCGAGACCAGGCTCGCCGCCGACGCCGCGCTCAGGTCGAACTCGTCGGCGATCTCGGTCAGTACGAGGGTGATGAGCACGAAGTCGAAACCGTCGAGCAGATAGCCGATCCAGGCGGCGAACATCGACTTCCACTGACGCCGGGAGACCTGGCGGTACCACGGTCCGGTTATCTCGACGCCCGTCACGGCAGCAGCCCTCCCTCTTCCAGGAGTTGACGCACCGTCTTCACAGCATCGCCTCCGAGCGGCACCTGCGGCGCGGCCGTCGCCGGGCAGGCGATGACGCCCAGCAGATGCAGCGCCGCCTTGAACGCGCCGAGCGCCGAGGAGCTGCCGCCCATCGCCGCCGGATCCCCGGCGTCGGTGAGCGCGAACAGCGCCGCCAGCCGGTCCTGTTCGGCCGCCGCCCGCTCCCAGCGGCCCGCGCGGGCGTGCCCGTAGAGCCGTACGTAGCCCGCCGGGTCGACATTGCCAAGACCGGGGACGACGCCATGAACCCCGGCCAACAGGGCTCCGTCCACGGCGAGTTCGGACCCGGTGAGCACGGAGAAGGAGTCCATGAGCCCCCGGCGGCGCGCTTCCACCAGCAGCCGCCGCAGCGCCCCGTCCTCGCCGCTGCTGTCCTTGAGCCCGGCGAGCGTGCCGTCGGCGGCCAGTTCCAACACGACCTGGGGCGGCAGCTTGGAGTGGACGGAGGCCGGGATGTCGTACGCGAAGAGCGGCAGCCCCGCGCCCTCGCGCACCCGCCGGAAGTGGTCGGCGATCTCCACCGGATGCGTACGGGTGTAGAAGGGCGCGGTGGCCACGATCCCGTCCGCGCCCAGCGCGGCGGCGGTACGGGCGTGGTCCACGACCCGCTCGGTCGCCATGTCGATCGCCCCGGCGAGCACCGGCACCCGCCCGGCCGCCACCCCGACCACCGTCTCCAGGACGGTACGGCGCCTCCCGTCACCCAGATACGCGGCCTCACCGCTCGACCCGAGCGCGAACAGCCCGCTCACCCCCGCGCCGATCAGCCGCTCGGCGAGGGCGGTGAGGGAGACCGTGTCGACCTCGCCGTCCGGGGTGAGCGGAGTGCACAGGGGCGGGACCACACCGGTGAGCGGAGCCGGAAGACTCATCAGGACCCTGCTTTCTCCATGATGCTCAATGGGGCAATACGGACGTCGGACGTCCTACGTTTTGGGCCGAATCTGACTGAGCACCAGCTCGCTGTCAAGTACGCCTGCTGACCGGCGGCGGACAGCGCGCGTGCGAGCAGACCCTCACCGAGCTGAACGCGGACCCCGAGGTGGCCGGGGCGCCGGGGGCGGCTGTGGCTACCGTTGCCCCAGCACACCACCGGACCGTCCCCCTGGAGACCCCCGTGCCCGTATCCCTCGGCGATGACGTGCTGGCGCTGCTGCGCCGCCCCAGCATCTGCTACATCGCCACAACGATGCCCGACGGTTCGCCGCAGCTCACCCAGACGTGGGTCGACACCGATGGCGAGCACGTCCTGATCAACAGCGTTGAGTCACACCAGAAGACCCGGAACATCGCGCGCGATCCGCGAGTGGCCGTCACAGTCTCCGACCCCTCGGAACCGGCCTCCTACGTCCAGATCCGCGGCCGTGTGGTGCGTGTGACCACCGAGGGGGCGGTCGACCACATCGAGGCGCTCGCGCAGAAGTATCTGGGCGGACCGTACCCATGGTTTGGCGACCGCGACCAAGTCCGGGTGATCTATGTGATCCAACCCGAACGGATCAGCAGCCCCCGCGGCTGATAATCGCCCCGCCTTTACCGCGAGAGACGCAGTGTCCAGCCAGCCGGGTCCTGAGTGTCGTCATGTCGGACGAGAGTCGGGGTGTAGGTCTCGGGGGCAGGGCGGCCTGCTGTCTCCCAGTCGCTGAGCCAGCCGTGCAGCACCGTCAATGACGGCGAATGGGGTCCATCAGCCAGGATGGTGCCGTCCTGCTGGATGACGGCGGCTGTGGTCCGGGTCGAGTGCCCGATCGCCCACAGGTCCGGACTCAGCCCGGCCATCGTCAGATAGGGGTTGTCGATGGCGGCGACGAACGTTCGCCAGGAGGGCCAGTCGACTTCAGGCCCCTCGTAGAGCTCGGTATGCGGATCCTTCAGCAGACGGCCCAGGGCGGTGCGGGCGCCCACGTTTCGGCAGTCGTCCTTTCCGCGCCACGCGATGGAGATCCATGAGGGACCCGGGACGCGGTTTTCCCAGTCGACCCACCTGCCCGGCAGGTCGAGGTTGCCCTTGGGTGAGGTGGTCGCCTCGATGTAGCCGCCCGTGAACACGGCCTCCACCTGGGGCTGCCTGTCACGGACACGGATCTTGGCGACCACGGTCATGTGGGGCACGGGCGCGATCGGCAGTGGAGCGACGATGAGGCCACCGTCGACCACCTGCTCCACCCACGCCTGGGGCAGTAGCGGCGGGGTGCACCAGGCCACCATCCGGTCGTACGGGGCGCGGGCGGGAAAGCCTGCCGTGCCATCGGCGGTGTGGCAGCGGATGTTGTGCATGCCCCGCTCGTGGTGGATGAGGTTGGCCCAGCGGGTCAGGTAGGTGTCGATGTCGAGGCTGACGACAGACCCCTGGGAGCCGACGAGCTGTGCGAGCAGGGCGCCGGAGTAGCCGGAGCCGGTGCCGAATTCGGCGACGTTCATGCCCGGCCCGACATCCAGCGTGCCCAGCTCACGGTGGATGACGGCGGGGTTTGAGCGGTGCGGGGTGGCGCCGCGGCCTTGGTGGTGGGTGTAGTGGCGTTCGGGGACGGTTTCGGCGATGGCGGCGATGGCGGTCACTGTTCACTCCTTCGAGGGGATGGGGCACTCGATTGCGGTAACCGCTCCGGGCAGGCGAAGGACACGCGCCCCTGCGGTCGGGCCCGGGGTCAGATCGTCAGGGCGGTGTGGTGATGCCACCCCGCAGTGGTGTACTCGCCGACCGGGCCGTACCCGGGGAGCTCGGCCCACGCGTGGTACTCGACCGGTGGCGGGGAGAACCGCACACCCAAGCACCAGTGCAGGCGGCGGCCGAGCAGTGCGGCGGCCAAAACCGCCCCGAGTGAGGTCTCCATGCAGGCGGCCCGGCCGGGCCACAGGCGGCCGGTGTGCCTGACGGCCATGACCAGTGCTTCGGCCTGTGGCGCGGTCAGCGGTCGACGGCCTGCCCGCCGGGCCCAGCGGACCGCGTGGACCGTGTGCCGGAACGGCAGCCGAAGCAGCAGCAGGGCGATAACGAACCCAGCGGCCGAGGCGCAGCGCTCGGCGAAGGTGCCGGTGCGAACGGTGGAGTAGGCCTCCATGCTCGTCATCGCCACCGCCCCCACCAGCGGGGGCAACCCGGGCTCCTGGGCTCATTGACGGCGAGTCCCCGGACAGCGAGCGCGTCAGCGACCGTGCGGACATCGGCGGCGGCATGCTCCACGCTGATGCCGTAGCGGATGGCGTACTGTTCGGCGGCCTGATCCTCGGTGGTGCCGGACAGCAGGAGCATGACCGCGGCGGCCGCAGTCGGGGTCAGATGGGTCCAGCGGCCGGTGCGCTCGTCAAGGATGGCGCCGCCGTCGTCGGCGAGCACCGAGCGAGCGGTCTCACGCAGCTGCCACACGGTCGGCCACCTCCCACCATGTGGCGGAGGTGGTGGTCTCACGTTGGCGCAGCCACACCTCGGCGCTGATGGCCAGATGCAGGGCGCCCTGAGCTGTTGGCTGTCCGGCGGCTGCGCGCTGGAGCATGCCCGTTACGGGTGCTTGGGTGATCAGCCCGGCGGCGGCCAGCCGGGAGGTGGGGCCGAGTAACTGGGCGAGGACCGGGGCGTGCTCCGTGAGTCCTGCGTACGCGAGCGCGTTGAAGCCGCCCTTCGTCGTACGGGACAGGACGAAGCCGGGCAGGACACCGGTGTGGGCAAAGGCCTCGCTGAGCAGCGGCTTGTACCGGCCTGGGGTGCCGCGTTGGTCTGCGGGCACGGCCAGACAGGCCCGGATGACCTCGTTGTCCAGGAAGGGAGCGGCGATCTCCACGCCGTGGCCGGTGAGTGCGATCTCGCGCCACCCGGTGGTGTTCGCCCCGACTCGCGCCAGGTCTTGGCGGTCCGTCCACGCCGTCAGGTGGCAGGGTTCCTCGGGCAGCTCGGCGGCGGCCGTGTCCAGGGCGTCGGCGAGCTGGTGACGCATCCGGGGGCTCATCCAGTCGGCGGTGGCCAGCAGGGGCGTCCAGGCGACGGGGCGCTCTGCCTGGGGCGCCCACTCACGGGGAGCGTCACGCAGTTCGGCGGCGGTTCGCCGCCAGGCGCCGGTCAGGCTGGTGCGCGAGGCCGGGCGGGCACGCCGCAGCACGGTCAGCGGGGAAGTGTGCCGCAGCCGGGCGTGGGCCTGCGCGTGCGTCAAAGCTCGGCGGTGCTGCCGGTCGCGTAGCAGGTCGGCCAGGTAGGAGGACGGCGCGGAAAGCACCGCGTCCCCGGCCGCGCCGGTGAAGTGGACGCCCGCTGGCTGATGTTCGGCGACGGCGTCCAGCACCGCGTGTTTGATGCTGGCGGTGACGGCGTATGGGTTGGGGCTGTCGGTCAGGGGCAGCGAGGACAGGTCGTTCACGCCGCTGTAGTACACGGTCTCGTCGCGGCCGGGCACCGTGTGATGGGTGAGCCTCGGAACCGCAGCGGCGGTGCGCACCGCATACGCAAGGTCGTCATCCCGCAGCCGGGGATCGGCGAACGTCACCGCGGCGACCTGCCCGCGCCGTACGGCGAGGCACGCCAGCGCGGTGGAGTCCAGCCCCGCCAGGTCCGCGCTCACCGCTCGGGTGCCGTCCAGGCGCGTGTCGACTGCCTCGCTCAGCGCTGCCCGTACGCGTGGGGCGGCCTCGGGAAGGCTCATCGGCTGATACTGGACAGGCTCATAGCGGACGGTGCTCGCGTCGCTGGGTGTGATCAGCAACAGGTGTCCGGTCGGTACGCGGCTCACGGCGCGGAACAGGCTCCGCTGCCCTAAGACATCCGGCTGCGCCAGGGCCAGGTGCGCGGCCAGCGCGATCGGGTCGAACGGTGCGCCATCCAGCGCGGCCAGCGCCCCGGCCGATGTCGACCACCACGTTCCCGCGCCCTCTGTTCGCCAATACACCGGGTGCTGGCCCGCCAGATCGCCGATCACTGCCAGGGTTTCGCCGTGGCGTGCGATCGTGAGGTATGAACCGGGCCAGCGGGTCAGTGCCTTCCACTCCCGTGCCCGCACGGTTGTCAGCGCTTGGTGTAATTGCTGGTCGTCGGCACCTCAGTCACCGATGACCACCAGCGCCAGCGGGCCGGAGCCCGCCGAGCGGATGTGGCCGGTTGGCCAGCCGATGGCCCATGCCGCGTCCATGCCCGGTACGGGCTTTCCGTTCCTCGGCAGCCGATCATGTCGGCTCGCTCCGTACCATCCCGTACTCCACCGCATCAGCTGCCCGCTCCCGTCCCATCGCTCCTGGTGGTCGAACCTGGGGCCGGGCCACGGCGCACACCCGCCCGGCCCCAGGCAGCCCATGGCTCAGGCGTTCTTGTACTCGGTGTCGTCGGCGGTGTCGAAGTTGTTCGTGCCCAGCGTCACCTCGACGACGTCACCGGCGTCCAGCACGACCGGAGCGGTGTACACGGGACCGGTGGCCTATGTGTCCATGATTCCTACCTTTCATGTCGTTCCATCCCTCATGCCCGGGAGTGGGCACGCGAACAGTCAACTCAGGCCGTGGCGCCAGCGGTACGGTGTCGGGCAGGGCAAGCGGTATATCGGGTATACGGGCAGGTACTCATGGCCAAGCGCACGCCGAATCACCAGCTGCGAAACCTCATCGCCGAGTCCAGGCTGACGTACCAGTCCCTGGCCAAGGAGGTACGCGCCGTGGCCGCCGAGTGCGGGGCGGCGTTACGGACCAACAAGTCCACCATCGAGCACTGGATCAGCGGCGTCGTCCCCGCAGGCGATACCGGCCTCTACCTCACCGTGGCCCTCTCCCGCCAGCTCGGGCGCCTGCTGACCCTTCATGATCTGGGCCTCGCACCGCGCGAAGAGGACGACGACAATCTCGGCCTGTCCCTCGGCGAAGATCCACTGGACGCCCTGCTACCGATGTGGAGCCACGAATTGGACCGGCGCCGTTTCCTCGCCACATCTGCCTACTCGGTCGCCGCCGCTGGCTTGCCGCTGTCGTACGTCCGGGAAATCGCCGACCGCACCGCCACCGCCCGCACCGGCCGGACCATCGGGATGGCGGAGGTCGAAGCTGTCCGCGACATGGTGCGGCTCTTCTCCGAAATGGATGAGCGCCACGGTGGGCAGCACGGACGCAGCGCCCTGGTGCAATATCTGCGCGATGACGTCGCCCCCCTGTGCCGCGGTCGCTTCCATAGCGACAAGGTCCGCCAGCACATGCTCTCCGCCGCCAGCCGAGGCGTGCACCTGATCGGCTGGAAGTCCTACGACGCAGGTCAACAGGGTCTGGCCCAGCGCTATTACCTGCAGTCCTACGCACTCGCCGTCGAGTCCGGCATTCCCGGGCACGATGGGTTCGTGATGCGCACGATGGCCATGCAAGGGCTCAAGCTGCACCGGCCCGAGCACTGCCAGGGCCTGGCCGAGACCGGGCTGAACCGCGCCAAGGGCAAGGTCGACGTGCAGACCGAAGGCCTCTTCCGCGTCGTGCACGCCCACACTCTGGCCAAGTCCCGGCGGCGGCAAGCGGCTGTTGCCGAGGCCGAGCGGGCGCGCACTCTTCTGGCCGCCGACTGCGGAGATGAGGTGCCGTTCTGGGCTCTCGCCTGGGGTCCGCCCGCCGCGTCGGCCTACTCGCGCAACGCGAAGGTCTACGAGACGCTGGGGGACCGTAAAGCCTCGGCGGAGCAGTACGCGCGCGCGGCCGCGTCACGCCCCGCGAGCTATGCACGGATCGTTGCCCTCGACCTGGCGGCGAGCGCCGAGATGCAGCTCAAGGACGGCGGCATCGAGCAAGCGTGTGCCACGTGGAGTCGGGCCATGGACCACATGAACGGGGTGCGGTCCGTGCGGACCCGTAAGGCGGTGACCCGCATGCGCGGGGATCTCGCCCGCTTCCGCGCCCGCGGCGTGCGCTGCGCGGCCGAGCTGGATGAGCGAGCCGTCGACTTTCTGCGGCTCCGGTGATCACGTGTCGTGCCGGGAACGGGACGTCAGCGGGCCTCCGCCAGGGCGCGGCGGCACAGGGCGTCGGCTCGGCGGGTGGTTTCGGGTTGGCGGTAGGCGGGGGTCAGGTGGAGGGTGTGGGCGCAGGCCTCGTCGAGGGTCACCCGGTGGCCGACGGAGACGAACACCGGCTTCACGCCGTCCCGGGTGCGCAGGGCCCGGCCGACCTCCTCGTCGCCGTCGAGCAGCGGCGTCCAGTCGCCGCGGTGCGGGCCGGGCGGGTCGTGGCGGAAGGTGAACGGGTTCTTGGCGACGCCGATGGTCGGCAGGCCGGTGAGCACGCCCAGGTGGCTGGCCAGTCCGAAGCGGCGGGGGTGGGCGATGCCGTAGCCGTCGCAGACGACGACGCCGGGGCGGTGGCCGAGGCGGTCGAGGGCGCCGAGCGCGTCCAGGACGGCCGGGATCTCGCGGAACGCCAGCAGGCCGGGTACGTACGGGAAGGTGACCCGGCCGACCGCCGTGGCCTCCCCGGCGACGGCGAGGGTACGGGGGTCCAGCGCGACGGCGGCCGCCGCGACGACGCCCCGCTCGTCGTCGTACGCCACGTCCACCCCGACGACCGCCCCGGGCCCGCCGCCCGGGGCGGGTAGGACACCGGCCTCCGCGCGGACCGATCCCCGCAGCCGCTCCTGCACGGCGGTCGCCTCGGCCTCGGTCGTGGGCCAGTCGGGCGGGAGTTCATAGCGGGGGTCGGTGGCGCTCGTCATGATCGGTCACGTTACCGGTTGCCTCCCTCGCGCCCCGGAGACCACCCGGACCGCCCGCCGCGCGCCCCGGCGGCCAGGCAGTAGGTGCGCCCGGCGGCCGGGCGCCGAAGCCGTTGTTCAACGGCTTCGCTCCGGATCCTCGCGGCGCGCGGCGGCGGTCGGGGGGCTCGCCGCTACCGGGTCCGCTCCAGGCGGGCGATACGGCCCTGCTCGCCCGACGCCCAGCAGCCGCCGTCCGGGGCGCAGTCGACCGTGTCGTACGAACCGGGGTCGACGGTGCGCCAGGTGCGGCCGCCGTCCGCCGTCACGTCGGTACCGGTCGGGCCGACCGCGAGGGCGGCGTGGCGCGCGTACGGGAGCCAGGCGGCGCCGGAGCGGTAGGCGGGCGGGGGCTGGGCGGCCGGGGTCCAGGCGGCGCCGCCGTCCTCGGTGACGGCGGCCGCGCGCGGGGACGGCTGGTCGGCGCGGTAGTCGCCGCCGACGGCGAGGCCGTGGCGGGCGTCGCGGAAGGCGAGGGCGAAGACGCCACGGGCCGGGTCACCGGCGGGGATCGGCGCCTCGGCGGCGGTCCAGGTGCGGCCTCGGTCAGCGGTGTGGAAGACGCGGGCGGTGGCGGCGGCTCCGGTGGCGAACCACGCGTCCCGGCGCCCGGCACTCACCAGGCACTGCCCGCTCGCGGCGAACGCGGACTCGCCGGGCTGCGCGGCGGGCATCCCGCCGGAGGGCTGGACGCGCCAGGTGCGGCCGCCGTCAGCGGTGGCGAGGATGCGGTACGTGCCGTCCACGGGGTCGCTGAGCGCGAGCCCGTGGCGGGCGTCGAAGAAGGTCAGGCAGTCGTAGAAGGCGCGCGGATCGGGGTTACGGAACGTCTCGCTCCAGGTGGCGCCGCCATCGTCCGTACGGAAGACCCGGGACGCCTCACCCTCGCCGATGGCCAGCACCACCGCGCGCCGCGCGCCGAACGCCTCGATGTCGCGGAACTCCAGCCCCTCCGCGCCGGGCGGAGACACGTTCCGCCAGGTGCGGCCGCCGTCGCGGGTGCGCAGCACCGTGCCCTTCGTCCCCGCGACCCAGGCGGTCTGGCGCCCCACGGCGGCCAGTCCCCGGAAGCGGGCGTCGGTGCCGGTGTCCTTCAGCTGCCAGGAGGCGCCTATGCGATCCGCGCCACCGGCTTGCGCGGGTGCCGCGAGGGCGGCGGCGAGCGCCGCCCCGCAGAGCCCGGCGGCCGCCATACGTCTCATCATGCCCATGATCCCCATGCCCCTCATGGGGCGGGAAGCTAGCCCATGGGCGATGCCCCGTCCAGCACTCGGCGGCGCCCGCGAGACATCGCGAGCGCCGCCGAAGAGCCGTCAGCCGTGCCGGGTTACTTGTTGACGCAGAGCCGGACCAGGAGCGACACGCACTTCTGCGAGTCGTCGGTCGGCGCCGACGTCGGGGTGTCGGGCTGGCTCGGCGTGTCCTGCGGGTCCGCCGTACCGCCGCTGTCGCCGCTGTCGCCATTACCGCCGTCGTCGGAGCCGCCACCGGAGCCACCGTCGTCCGTCGGGTCCTGCGAGGGCGACGAGGGCTCGGAGGTGGGCTCGGACGTCGGAGTCGACCCGGTTTCCGTCGGATCAGGCGACTTGGTGGGCTTCGACGGAGCCGTGGGCTTTTCCGACGGTTCCGAAGACGACGGGTCCGAGGGAGCGGACGACGGCTCGGTGGACCGCGAGGGCGACACCGCGCTCGACGGTACGTCCGAGGGCCCGGTGCCCGTGGCCGGACGGCTCCGGGACGCCTCGCCCTCGCGCTTGCCGTCCGCGTGCGGCTTGTCCGGCGTCCGCGACGCGGCCTCGGTGGCGTCCGCACCGGAGGAACCGGACGTACCCGAAGAATCAGGCGCGTCGGAGGACTTGTGGCTCGGCGCCGACGCCACCGCGGCGGGCTGTCCCGCCTCCGCCGCGCCGCCGTTGGTGAGGGCGAGGCCCGTCATGATCGCCGCACCCGCGACGAACAGCACCCCGGCCCCGGCCACCGCGACCGCCACCGGCCCGGCCTCGCGCACCTGCCCGTGCATCAGGTGGCCCATCGAGCGCCGACCCGAGACGAGCGGACCGTTCGCCGGAGCCGCGTGCGCGCCGCCGATCGGCACGGTCGCCGGGCCGCCCACCCCAGCGGCTCCGGCGCCCGCCGCGGCGGTGCCTGTCGTGGCCAGTCCGGCCGCGGCGGCCAGCGGCCGCAGATACGGCGCGGTGCCCCGGTCGTACAGCGCCAGCAGCGCCGGGCCGGTCAGCGCGGCCAGTCGGCCATCGGCAGCCACCAGCCGCTCCATCCGGGACCGGCAGTCCCGGCAGCCGTCGATGTGCACCGCGATCCGCTCGGCCTGATGCGGATCGTCCGCGCCCTGCACATGGCCGGGCAGTCCGTCCCAGTGGCCACCGCAGGCGGCGCTGGCCGGAGTGCCGGGCTGCGCGCGCAGGAACTCGTGGCGCAGGCTCTCCCGGGCCCGTTCCACGAGCGCGGCCGCGGCCTCGGTGGTCGTACGCGTACGACGGGCCGCCTCTTCCGGCGGCAGGTCTTCCGCCTCGGCGAGCCAGAGCGCCTTGACCCAGCGCTGCGGCAGCTCGCCGAGGACACGTATCAGCGGTTCGAGCAGCGAGGCCTGCTGCGGCGGGCCCCAGTTCACGGAGGCCACGGCGAGCCCCCGGACGGCGCCCGTGAGTTCGCCCGGCAGGGCGTCGGCCTCGATGGACTCCCCCGCGCGCAGCCGCCGCCAGACGCGGAAGTGGGCCTCGGCGACGAGGTCTCCCGCCATCCAGGGGTTGCCGGTGAGGGTGCGGGCGTACCCGACAAGTCGTGGATATTCGGATTCGTAAAGCCGGGTGTACGCGGCCGCGTCCAGCGCCGCGGGACGTTCGGTCATGGTGGAACAACCCCTGGGGTGGGTGCCTCGGGAGGGCGGAGTGCGGCGGAAGTTTTGTAACAGCTCCGCACGTCACCCGAGACCGTGCATGGATTTGGCAAGCCTAAATGCCGTATGTCCCCCCGAAAAACCAGTCGTGACGCACGTCACGCCCCGCGCGGGTGCACTGGCCACTTCACCCGTACGTCTTATGGACGTAGAGACGGCGAAGGCTCGCACCGATCGCAAGGGAGCAGGCGTTGTGACCACTGTCATCGACCAAGCAGTCCAGGCCCACCTCATCGCGTCGACCCCGGAAGCACGCGCCATCCCGGCGTGCCTGCGCTACGAGCGGGACGATCCGTTCGCCGTCCGCGTTTCCTTCCCGCCCACCGCGTCCCTCGACGGCTCCGCCGTGGAGTGGACATTTGGGCGCGAACTGCTCGCGGCCGGGCTGCGCGGGCCCGCGGGCAGCGGTGACGTCCAGATGTGGCCGTGTGGAACGGAGCGCACCGTACTGGAGTTCCACGCGCCCGAGGGGATGGCGATGGTGCAGTTCGACACCGCGGACCTGCGGCGGTTCCTGGACCGCTCGTACGCGGTGGTGCCGGAGGGGTCCGAGGGCGGGGAGCTGGATCTGGACGACGGGCTGGCGTCGCTGCTCAGAGACGCGGCCTGAGCGTCATTCGGTTTCGGGTCAGCTGGTGGTCGTGGTCGCGGCGGCGGTCGCCACCGACAGCGCCGTGGCGACCGCGGCGGCGAGCGCCGCCCGCACCTGGTCGGCCACGCCCTCCAGCGCGGCCCCCGGCGCGCCGCTGCGCGCCTCCAGCTCCGCGATGCGCCTCCGGTGCGCGGTGAGGTCCTTGTGGGTGACGACGGTCGTCAGCCCGCCCGCGGCGGCGAGCGCGATGAGCGCCGCGTCCCGCTCGGACACCTCGGCCACGGGCCGTTCCCCGGCCAGGACGCCCACCGCCTCGTCCCGCATCTCCGCGACCAGCTGCGGCCGTTCCAGCGCGTACTCCCTGACCGGGAACAGGCCGAGCACCCGCCGTGTGCTCACGCGCAGGTACCCGGCCGCCCGCAGCTGATCCCGTACGGCCCGCTCGGTCACCTGTGGATGGTGGCCCACCCACGTCCCCCAGCGCCGCGGCCGCGACTCATCGATCAGCTCCAGCAGCCCGTCCAGCGCCGGGTCGCCCGTCCGCGCGTCCGGCAGCGGCTTGGGCCAGCCGTCCGCGTCGACGAGCAACTCGCGCTGCGCCAGTTCGGTGAGCGCCCCGGCCTGGACGAGATAGCCCAGGTGGGTGACGGGCTTGCCGGTGCCGGGGTCGAAGGCGAGCAGATAGAGCGTGGCTGCGAGGGAGAGCGAACCGTTCGGCACGGGATCCTCCGGGCATGATCCGGTCGGGCGGGTGCCCCGACCCTAGGGCGTGTGCCCTCCCGGGCGACGGCGACGCGCACCCTCGGGTGCTACGGGTGGTACAGCTTCACGACCGCCGTGGTGGTCGTCCGCCGGAACGCGTCGACCGGGGCGTGCTCGTAGTTCCCCATCTCGCCCCACTCGACGACGGTGACGGTCCGCCCGTCGCGCCCCACCCCGTAGAGGTGGATCCCCGGCTCCGAGTCCGGGTACGAGGTGTGGACGCCGTACACATGGGCGCCGTCCTCGGCCGGGAGCGTGCCGTAGTCCCGCCAGGACGCCGTGCCCTCGGGGTAGTCGCGCTCCCAGTCGGCGGCGCAGGCGCGCACCTTCTTCTCGGCGGCCGCGGCGAGCTTGCGGGCGGCGTCCACGGTGGCGGCCTTGACGACGACCTGGCTCGCGCTCGTGTCGTACTCGGTCCAGAAGGTCCGATGGGTGGCCCCGGCCGAGGGCAGGGTGCCCTCGACGCAGAAGGGGACGTTCTCCGGCAGCCCCGGGGTGACGTCGCTCGCGTACCAGTCCGACGACGGGTGCGGCGGCAGCTCCTTCGGTACGAGGTGACCGGGCGTGCCCGGGGCGGCGGTCGCGGTCGCCGTCGCCGTCGCGGTCGCCGTCGCGGACCCGGCCAGGAGGGCGGTCGCGGTCAGGGCGCCGAGGGCGGCGGTGCGGAGTGTGTGTCGAGACATACGCATGGAAAGGTCTCCTCGCTTCGCATTTGGTGGAAGAACCGCCAAACTCACGGCGGCAGCCCAAGACTGCGCGGCACCGCGCCGCCACCGCTACGGGAAGCGTGGCATCCGGGACGCGGGAACGCCCGCACGTACGCTGACTTGGGGGAATGAAGGCGCCCTGGAACGCGCGCGCGGAAAGGGGCAGAGGGAAATGGGGGACGGGCCGGTGGGCAGAGCCGATGGGGGCGGTACGGGCGATGGGGCCGACGAGGTCGAGGAGTTCGCGGGGAGCCTGCGCGCGCTGAAGGAGCGTTCGGGCCGCAGTTACGGGGCCCTGGCCACCCGTCTGAACGTCAGCACGTCCACGCTGCACCGCTACTGCAACGGCGACGCGGTCCCCATGGACTACGCCCCGGTGGAGCGGTTGGCCCGGCTGTGCGGCGCGACCCCGGACGAACTGCTCGCCCTCCACCGCCGCTGGCTCCTGGCCGACGCCCGCCGGGCCGGTGCGGGGGCCGGTGCGGGGGCCGGGGCGGCGAGCGGCGCGGCGGCGGCCGGGCGGGGGCGGTTACGGAGCGTTCCGGATGACGTGCCGTCGGGCGGGGAGGGGCGCGCGGCGTGGCGCCCGGCCTGGCCTACCCGGCCGTGGGCGCTGGTGGCGGGGGCGGCCGCCGTTGTCGTCCTCGCCGTCACGGCCGTGGAGGTGCGGTCGTCATCCGGCGGCGGGGGCGGGGGCGGGCCGAGGAACCACAGCGCCGTCTCGCCCCCGGCCGCGACCGCGACGCCGAAGGCCCCCGCCACGCGCCCGCCCACCGCCGGGCCCACCGCCCGGGGCCGCCTGGAGCGGAAGGAGAGCGGCGAGGGGACGACGCGGTCGGGCGCGCCGCACAGCGGGAAGGGCGGCGGGGCGGCGTCCACGCCCACAGCGGCGTCCCGGCCGCCCCGGAACGCCCGCCTCCCCCTCACCCTCGGCACCCGCTCCCACGTCTGGGAGAACGGCTGCGACCACCGCTACCTCATCGACCGGCCGCCCGCCGACGTCGCACCGCCGCCCACCGAGCAGGACGCCCCGGCCTGGGCCGCCGCCCATGACGCGGTGCACGGCGGCACCACCAACGTCGAGGTGACCGTCCAGGGGCGGGCGGATTCCGCCGTCGTGCTGCAGGCCCTGCACGTACGGGTCGTGGGGCGCCGTACGCCGCTCGCCTGGTCGTCGTACGCCATGGACAACGGCTGCGGCGGCGCCCTCACCCCGCGCGCCTTCTCCGTCGACCTGGACGCCGCGCGCCCCCAGGTGCACCCCACCGACGGCAACGACGAGGGCAAGCCGATCCCCGCCGTCCGCTTCCCGTACCGCGTCTCCGCGTCGGACCCCGAGGTGCTGCTGGTCAACGCCCGTACGGCGGGCTGCGACTGCCGCTGGTACCTGGAGCTGGAGTGGACGAGCGGGGACCGCTCCGGGACGGCGCGGATCGACGACGGCGGCACGCCGTTCCGCACCAGCGGCGTCCCGGGCCGCCCCGCGTACGGGTACGACTACGCCGAGGGGGCCTGGCGCGGGACCAGCTGAGCGCTACTCCCCCGCCGTCGTCAGCCGCAGCGCCGCGTCCCGCACATCCGGGTGCGGATGCTGCCGCAAGCCCCGCACCCGTTCCCGCCAGGGCTCCGCCCACTCCGTACGGGGGCCGCCGACGCCCGTGAGCACGGCGGCGAAGAGCCCGGCGGCGTGTCCGCCGTCCTCCTCCAGCTGCCACGCGGCGCGCAGCAGCCCCTCCCGGCCGCCCGGTCGCGCGGCGGCGGTGAGCCGGTCGCGCAGAACGTCGGCGGTGCGGGCGGCGAGCGCGGGGCGGGAGGCGTGCAGCCGGGCGAGGCGGGCGAGAGCGGCGGTGAGCGCGCTCGGCCGGGCGTCCAGGTCGAGGGCGTGGACGAGGACGTCGGCGGCCTCGGGGACGAACGTCTCGTACCCGGCGAGGAGTTCGGCGGCGCCGAGCGCGTGGCGCCGCATCTCGCGCGGCCGGACCCGCCCGCGCTGGGCGAGTTGGGCGGCCAGGTGGCGGATGCGCTGGCGGGCGGGCCGGTCCCGGTCGGGTTCGGCGTCGGGCATGCCGGTGCGGGCGTCGGCGGTGACGAGGGCGGCGAGCGCCCAGGCGAGCGGGTTGTCCTCGGAGGTGCCGTCGGGAGCGGCGGCCATGAGGGCGAGCAGGGCGTCGGCGGCGGACCGCCAGCTCGCCCGGTTGCCCAGGTCGGTGACGGCCGCGACCAGCAGCGCCGCCGCGTCCGGCGCCCAGGGCGACCAGCGGGCGAGCGCGGCGTGGCCGGAGGCGGCCACTTCGGGGTCCTCGGTGTCGCAGACGACGCGGATGAGCTGGGCGTAGCGCTCGCGGTGGAGTTCGGGGAGGTCGAGCGGGCGGGTGCGGAGCACGGCGTGGCGCAGTTCGCGGCGCCCTCCGGCGGCGGCCGACAGCAGTTCCCAGGCGCGCTTGGTGCCGAGCAGCCGGGCCGCGAAGCGGACGCAGACGGCCTGCACGTCGGGGTGTTGGCCGGGGAGCCCCTGGGCGTCGGCGAGGAGGGTGGCCGCGTCGGGGGCGGGGAGGTGGGTGGCGGCGAGCCGGGCGGCCTCCTTACGGCTGGTGATCTTGGGCGGGACGGACGGTACGGCGGTGGCGACGCCGTCGGGCGCCAGCACGCCGCGTATGAGCCGGTCCAGCCGGGGCGGCGCGACGTACCGGGCGGCCCGGGCCGCCGCGTACACCGCCACCCGCGCGCGGTCGCCGCCCGCGTGGGCGAGCAGCAGGGGCAGCGCGTCCCCGGGGCGGCGGGTGCGGGGCAGGGCGGCGAGCGCGGCCTCGGCGAGCACCACGTCGTCGGTGGCGGCCCACGTCCTGACCAGCGGCGCGCCCTCGTCGAGCGGCGCGGCGCGGGCGATGGCGGAGGCGCGTTCGGGTGGCGGCAGGTCGGTGTCGGCGGCGGCCCTGGCCAGGAGGCGGGCGGCGGCGGCCTGTTGACGGGGCAGCCAGCGGGCGGCGTCGCGGCCGGTGGGCGGCGTCCAGTGGGTGCCGTGGGTGAGGAAGCGCCCGTACGGCGGGGTGTCGCCGAGCGCGACGTCGAGCAGGTCGGTGCGGCGCCGGGTGAGCACCGCGAGGACCGGCGGCAGGACGGCGGCGGAGGGCTCCTGGGCGAGGAGTTCGGCCACCCGGGTGTCCCGTTCGCGGGGTGGCTCCAGCCACAGGGCGATCGCGGTGCGGGCGGTCTCGCCGCGCCCGAACGCGATGGCCTGCCACAGCAGTTCCTGCAGCTCGGGCAGGGTGTGGGCGCGCCGCCCGAGGGAGCGGGCGAGGGCGAACGTCAGCTCGTGGTCGACGCGTTCCGCGCCCGCCTCCAGCCAGGGGCGCAGCGCCTCGAACACGGCGTGTTCCTGGCCGCGCCGCAGCTGGTGGTCGAGGCGGCCGAGGTCGGCGGCGCCGACGCTGCCCGCGAGCCGGGTGACGGTGCGCAGCGCCCAGCCGAGCAGTTCGCGCCGCCCGGTGACGGCGTGTTCGCGCAGCAGCGCGACGGCGAGGCGGCGCAGCGCGCGGCGGGTGGCGGCGGAGGAGTCGCGGGCCTGGATGGCATCGGTGGCGACCCGGTCGAGGGGTTCGGCGGCGTCGTCGGTGAAGAGGTTGGGCGGGGTGGTGGCGAGCGCGCCGAGCGCGGCGTGGCGTACCGGGTCCTGCTCGTTGCGCAGCCGCTCCAGCTGGCGCAGCAGCGCGGTGACGGCGTCCGGGTCGCCGGAGCGGGTCGCGTTGCGGATGAGCAGCGGGTAGGCGGTGGCGCGGTCGTCGGCGGCGGGGCGGCGGGTGGCCGCCAGCAGCTCGTCGCGGGCCTCCTCGACCGGCAGATACGCGACCGCTTCGAGCACCGTGGCCCAGTGCGCGCCGCGCTCGCGCGCCTGCGTGGCCATGCGGCGCGCCTCCTCCTGGCGGCGCGGGCGCGGCAGGGCGTCGAGGACGGCGGGGGCCAGGACGGCGTGGGCGGGGTCGCGGTCGGCGGTGGCGGCGTCGAAGAACGCGGCGCGGCGGGCGGGCGGCAGGGCGGCCAGCAGCCGCGCCAGGGGCTCTGGGTCGTGCGCCAACTCCCGCCCCAACGCGTCGAGTTCGGCCGGGTCGGCCGTCACGAGGCGGCGCAGCACGGCCCGCTGCAGCCCCGGGCCGCGCAGGAGTTGGGTGTGCTCGGGCGTGAGCAGCAGGTCGAGCGTACGGCCGGGATCGGCGGCCACCAGTGTGCCGAGCCGGTGCTGTATCGGCGTGGGCAGCGGGCTGTGGCACCGCCGTTCCAGCAGGTCCAGCACGCGGTGCGGTTCGGCGCGGGCGGCGAGCGCCACGCCGGGCGCGTACCGCTGCCACCATCCGGCGCGCAGCGCCTCGGGCAGCGCGGTCAGCTGCCGTTCGGCCTCGTCGAGGACGGCGGCGGGGTGACGGGTGGTGAGCGGCCGCCAGCTGCCGACCGCGTGGAACACCGCGGGCAGCAGCCGTACGACGGTGTCCGCCCCGCACCCCGGCAACAGCCGCGCCGCCTCGGCGTCGCCCCAGCGCTCCCGCAGCGGCTCCACGAGGCGGTCGGCGAGCGCGGTGCGGTGCTGGGCCACGACGGCCCGGATGAGCTGGCGCCGTACGGCGGCGGGCGCGTCCTCGAACGCCGCCTCCAGCGCCTCGTCCCGGACCCGCGCCCGCAGCGCGTGGCCGCGCACCAGCGGGTCGGGGTCGGTGAGCAGCGTCTCCAGATGCCCGGTCCGCCCGCCGATGGAGGCCGCCGCGGCGGCCAGCCGCCGCTCGTACCCGCCGCGCCCGGCCAGCTCCTCCACCACCCCGGCCAACTGCCCCCGCGCACTGGCCGCCCGCACCCGCAGGGCCAACTCCCGCATGCGCCGCGGATAGGGCAAGGGGTCGAGGGCGGCGAGCAGTTCGTCGGCGAGGACGCGGGGCGCGTCGGGGTCGTACACCATGCCGAGGATTCTCCCCGCCACCTGCACCACTCCCCCACCGGGTGCGCTTCCCCCACCCCGCCCCTTCCCGAAACCGTGGCTCCGCCCCAGCCCCCGCCCGAGTCGGCCCCCGCACACCGGACGTCCGCTAGGCCCCGCAGGCCGGGCCCCGGCAGGGCGACGACTGCGCGTCGGACGCACCGCCGGGGACCGGCCCGGCCGGAAAACCAGCCCGGGCTACCGGAGTCGGCGGCCACGCGCCGGTATCCGACACGCCCCAGAGGCACCGAACGCAAACAGGGCCAGCCCGCAAGGTCGGGCCCAGCGGCGGCAGCCGAGCACCGGGCCATGCGGCGCACCCCGGCAGGACGACAGCTGCGCGCCGGGGACCGGGCCGGGCGAGGCGCCAGCGGCCGTGCCGGACGCCGGGCCATACGGCGCGCCCCGGGGCAGA
Organism: Streptomyces sp. NPDC059850; assembly: GCF_042731515.1. Taxonomy (NCBI): domain Bacteria; kingdom Bacillati; phylum Actinomycetota; class Actinomycetes; order Kitasatosporales; family Streptomycetaceae; genus Streptomyces; species Streptomyces sp. NPDC059850. Next base: position 646 of record NZ_JBHWJI010000024.1, on the reverse strand, counting down.
GGGGAACAGACCGCTCGCCCCGAGGGCCGGGGCGCCCGATAGCCATGCGCCCGGCAGGGCGGCGGCTGCACGTCGGGGACCGGCCCCGGGGTGCGGAGGACCGGACCAGGCGCGGCGTCGGCACCCTCGCGCCGAGCAATCCGGCACACCCGGAGACGACGAACGCAAACAGGGTCGGGCCCAGCGGTGGCAGCCGGGCACCGGGCCGTGCGGCGCACCCCGGGACGGAAGGGACCAGACCGCTCCGCCCGGTGAGCCGAACCGCCGGGGTCGGGGCGCCCGGCAGGGAACGGGTGCGCGCCGGGGACCGGGCCGGGTCGGGCGTGGCTCGGCGGTCGCGCGCCCACGCGTCCGGCACGCCCCGGACGGGTCGGCCGGAAACAGGGCGCGCCGCCGGGCGACCGGAGTCGGCGGCAGGAGTGGGCGGGACGGCGGCGGCGGCCGGGCGCCGGGCCATGCGGTGCGTCCCGGGGCGCCGGGGGAACAGGGCGCTCCGTACCTCGCCCTCTCCGTCCGGAGGGGCGGGCCGCCGAGGTGGGACGCCCCCGCCAGGCAAGGCGGCGGCTGCGTGTCGGGGACCGGCCCGAGCGTAGGGCCGGGCTACCGGAGACGGCGGGCGGCCCGCGGCGCTGGCGGCAGCCGTCAG